>DHYQ01000106.1:2487-4142 GCA_002414205.1 Gallionellaceae bacterium UBA5126
TCGTCATCCTTCAACTGCCCCACGCGCAAATCATGCTGATTCAAACTGCCGACCGAGCCCAGCATCCGCATCACCAGTTGCGCCCCGCCCATTTCCATACTGAAAATCGCCACCGGCTTGCGGCTGTCCAAGGCGACGTTTTCCGCGATGTTAATGGAGAAGGCGGTTTTACCCATACTGGGCCGCCCGGCCACAATAATCAAATCACCAGGCTGCAAGCCAGAGGTCATGCGATCCAGATCGACAAAGCCGGTGGCGGTACCGGTCACTTCGCTGCTGTTGCCACGCTCGCACAAGGTTTCGATGCGCTCCACCACCTGAGTCAGCAAGGGCGGCATGCCGACAAAGCCCTGTTTGCCGCGCGAACCGGCTTCGGCGATTTCAAACACCTTGCTTTCCGCTTCGTCCAGCAGTTGCGCGGCGTCGCGCCCGGTGGGGTTGTAGGCGCTGGCGGCAATGTCGCTGCCGACTTCGGCCAGTTGGCGCATGATGGAGCGCTCGCGCACGATTTCGGCATAGCGGCGCACATTGGCCGCCGATGGCACGTTTTGCGCCAGCGAGCCGAGATAAACCAGCCCGCCCACCTTGTCCAGCTCCCCGGCCAGCTCCAGCGCCTCGGCCACGGTAATCACATCGACCGGCTTGGCCTGCTCATTGAGGCGCACGATCTGGCGGTAAATCAGTTGATGATCCTGGCGGTAAAAATCAGCGTGGGTAATCAAATCGACGATGCGATCCAGCGCCGAGGATTCCAGCAGCAACCCGCCCAGCACCGATTGCTCGGCCTCGACGGAATGCGGCGGCAGCTTGATTTGTTCGACTTGCCGATCCGGCACAGGGAAATTGTCCATGGGGTGTCCTTTATAAAGAGGTCGGCATCAGCGTCCGCGCAACTGCGGCATGGACAGCATCAGGTAATAGCCCATCGACCACAGGGTCAGCAGTGCGGCCAGATACAGGGAAATTTCGCCCGCCAATTGCGACGGCAAACCGGCCAGCGGTTCGTGATACAGCAACAGCAAAATGGCAATCATCTGAAAAGCCGTTTTAATTTTGCCCAGCATGGACACCGCCACGCTCTTGCTGGCGCCGACCTTGGCCATCCACTCGCGCAGCGCCGAAATGGTGATTTCGCGCCCGATGATGATAAAGGCCAGCATGGCGTCGGCGCGGTTCAGTTTGACCAGCAAAATCAGCGCCGCTGCCACCATCAGCTTATCCGCCACCGGATCCAGAAACGCGCCAAAGGCCGAGGTCTGATTGAGCTTGCGCGCCAAATAGCCATCCAGCCAGTCCGTGACAGCGGCCAGCGCAAACACCAGCGTGGCAATCAGATTTTTGCTGGACGGGGCCAGGGTTTGGTCAGACAAATAAAACACCGCGACGAATACCGGGATCAACAGGATGCGCAACCAGGTCAGCAGATTGGGGATGTTGTAGGTCATTGGTTTGTCTAACTAATGTAACTGTTGGTAAATTTTTTCCGCCAGGGCGCGACTGATGCCTGCCACCTGGCTGAGTTGTTCCACACTGGCCTGTTGCACTTCGCGCAGCCCACCAAAATGGGTCAGCAAATTGCGGCGACGGGCATCGCCCACACCTTCAATTTCCGCCAGACTGGACACCGTGCGCGCCTTGCCGCGCTGGGCGCGGTG
>DHYQ01000106.1:4247-8027 GCA_002414205.1 Gallionellaceae bacterium UBA5126
GCCCATCCGGGAACACCAGTTGCTCCAGCCCGGCCTTGCGCTCCACGCCCTTGGCCACGCCAATCAGCGGCACGCTCAACTGCAATTCGGCCATCACTTCCATCGCCACATGCAACTGCCCCACCCCGCCGTCAATCAGCAGCAAATCCGGCAACACGCCCTCTCCGGTGCGCAGGCGCTGGTAGCGTCGGGTCAGCGCCTGACGCATGGCGGCGTAATCATCCCCGGCGGTAATGCCCTGAATGCGGTAGCGGCGATATTGCCCGCTGCGCATGCCCAGCTCGTCATACACCACACACGACGCCTGCGTGGCCTCGCCCATGGTGTGGCTGATGTCGAAACACTCGATGCGCTGCAAGTCCGGCATATCCAGATAGGCGCGCAACTTGTCCAGCCGCGCCTGTTGTCCACCCTGCTGTGCTTGGTGTTGTTGTAGCGCCAGCTCAGCATTTTTTTGCGCCATCTCCAGCCACTGCTTGCGTTCACGGGTGGTGGCGCTCAACAGCCGCACCGGATGCCCGGCCTGTTCGCCCAACAACTGCGCCAGCATCTCGCCATTGTCCAGCGCCACATTCAACAGCAACAGCGGCGGCACGCTGCGCTGCAAATAATGCTGGGCGATAAACGCCTCCGCCACCTCCGCTACGTCCACCTCCTGCGCATGCGCCGGGAACAGACTCTTGTCGCCCAGATGCCGCCCGCCGCGCACCATGGCTAAATTCACGCAAGTCAGCCCACCCTGCTGCGCCACGGCGATGATGTCGGCATCGGTGGTCTGACCGGTGGATTCGATGCACTGCTTTTGCTGCACGACATGCAAATCGCGCAACTGGTCGCGCAACAACGCCGCCTGCTCAAAGTCCAGCGCCTCGGCGGCGGTCTGCATCGCGCTCTGCAAATGCTGCTCCACCGCCTGATACTGCCCGCGCAGTAGCAGCGCCACATTGCGGATGTCGGCCTGATACGCCTCACGCGAAATCAACCCCACGCACGGCGCAGTGCAGCGCTGAATCTGGTGCTGCAAACAAGGCCGCGTGCGGTGGTTGAACACGCTGTCCTCGCAAGTGCGAATGCGAAAAATCTTTTGCAGCAACTGGCTGCTGTCCTTGGCCGCCGACACATTCGGAAACGGGCCGAAATACTGCTGCTGACGATTGGGCGTACCACGAAAATAGGTCAGGCGCGGATAGTCATGCCCGGTCAGCACCAGATACGGATAAGTTTTGTCGTCGCGGAACAAAATGTTGTAGCGCGGCTTGAGCGACTTAATCAAATTGTTTTCCAGCAGCAACGCCTCGGCCTCGGAGGGTGTGACGGTGGTTTCAATGCGCGCAATGTGCGACACCATCAACCGAATGCGCGGCGACAAATTACTCTTCTGGAAATACGACGACACCCGCTTCTTCAGCGCCTTCGCCTTGCCCACATACAACAACTCCCCCGCCGCATCGTAATAGCGGTACACCCCCGGCAACAACGGCAGGGAGGCAAGAATGGGATGGGGATCGAAAGTTTCCACAAGACTGGGCGGCTAAAACGGTCGGGCATTATACAAGCCGAGGCGGAAAATGTGCCTTGAAACGGTGCGCGGCAAGGTGAATGTCGGCGGTGATATGTACCACAACCGCAATCTAGCCGTAGCAAGCCATTGCCGGTAGTATGCCGCCCCATGCCGGACTGAACTTCGCCTCTCACCTGAACGTGCACTCAACATGAAACAGAAACTCCAAACCCTGCTGCAAGCACTGAATCACGGCCTGGTGGAACGTGATGCCCTCCTCAAAACCGCTTTGTTAACCGTGCTGGCCGGTGAAAATATCGTGCTGATCGGCCCGCCGGGCACCGGTAAAAGCCTGATTGCGCGGCGCATTGCCGACAGTTTTGCCATGGAAACGGACGACGGCGATGCGGCGTATTTTGAATATCTGCTCACCAAATTTTCCACACCGGAAGAAATTTTCGGCCCACTGTCGATCAGCGAACTCAAGGCAGACCGTTTCAAGCGCAACACCGCCGGTTATTTGCCTGCGGTACGCGTGGCATTTCTGGATGAAATTTTCAAAGCCAGCTCCTCCATTCTCAACGCCTTGCTGACGATTTTGAACGAACGCATCTATCACAATGGCGCAGAACGGCAACGCGTGCCGCTGCAAGCCCTGATCGCCGCCTCCAACGAATTGCCCAGCGACCAGGCCGAACTCGGCGCGCTGTACGACCGCTTTTTGGTGCGCGCTTTTGTCGATTACGTCAGCGCAAACAATCGGCACCAGTTGTTTGCAGACACGGCAGACCAGCCCCTCACGGCGCGGCTGACACTGGACGACCTGGCGCAAATTCAACACGCGGCACGCGCGGTTACCCTGCCCAGCGACATTCAGCAAGCCATCCAGAAAATCTGGCTCAAGCATCAGGAAATGTTCAAGGAAGACCGCCGCGAAAGCCTGTCCGACCGCCGCCTGAAAAAAGTCCTCCAACTCCTGCGCCTCTCCGCCGCCAGCAACGGACGCACCCACGTCGATTTATCCGACGTGTTTCTGCTCAAAGATTGCCTGTGGAATCACCCCGACAATGCCCAGCAAGTGGGTGAAATGATCCGCAACATTTTGCAGACCTATAGTCATCCGGTGCCAATTCATAAGGGTGTCCTTTATGTTGAGGGGACTGGTGTGGCAATACCCGCCGAAAAGGTGGATTTTTTCACCCAGCAAATCCGCGCCAACATTTGGTTGTGAGATGGATTGCGGTGTCGTGCATATCGCTATTGGGTGGCGTTTTATCGCGAGCAAGGCTCGCTCCTACAGTGATTTGATTGTTGGTCATGACGTAGGAGCGGCCCTTGGCCGCGAATCATGGCCTAATCGCGTGCAAGGCACGCTCCTACGTGAAACATATCGTTCATCGTGCGCAGGGCGCGCGCCTACAGGTAAACGTCGTCAAACATGAATGCCTTTAACCCTAAACCCGGCCACCGTTCCTTGCGCAAAGGGCGGGTTTCTTTGCCGAATCAGGCTTATTTGGTGACCACGACGACGCTTAACCGCCAAGCGTTTTTCGTGGATTTTGCGGTGGCGTGTGCGGCGGCAAGGTGTTTTGAAAAACCGGAAATTCTCGGCGATGCGCACATGTTGGCCTGGGTATTGATGCCGGATCATGTGCATTGGTTAATCCAATTGGGGCAACGTGATGCGCTCAATCTGGTGGTGAATCGCTTGAAATCGTTCAGCGCACGCATGGTGAATCAGGTTTTGCGGCGCGAGGGGGCATTGTGGGCGGTGGGCTACCATGACCACGCATTGCGTGCAGACGAGGATTTGCGGGTCGCGGCGCGTTATATCGTGGCAAATCCGTTACGCGCCCGGTTGGTGCAACGCGTTGCGGATTATCCATCTTGTAATGCGGTTTGGTTGTGACGCGGTTTTCGCGGCCAAGGGCCGCTCCTACGGGAATTTTATTTGCCTGCGTAGGAGCGGCCCTTGGCCGCGAATGGCAAGATTTGGTCGCGTGCCAGGCACGCTCCTACCGAAAGGAACGCGATTTACACGGTGCTGTGTGCGGGGACCAGAGCAGATGCGGGCTTGAGTGACGAGGTAGTGATTTTGTAAGCACGGCTTCAAAGCAACGACACACGCAATCCGCTCAGTTTTAGAGCAATTTCAACACGGTAGCAACCGCATCGGCTTCATTGACCACGGTGACATCAAATGTCGCCGACAAGCCCACGGCGGTGTCCTTGTCCAGTCCGGCCACCAGCAGCACAAAATTGTTTTTGTGCAGCTTCAG
>DHYQ01000106.1:8116-11037 GCA_002414205.1 Gallionellaceae bacterium UBA5126
GTTTTGCCATCCAGCAGGAAAAATAAATCAAATTCGTTGCGTTCGCCGTTTTGCCAAGTGACGGTAAAACTCTTCAGGCAGGACACCTGCCGTCTGGCTTTGTACAAGGCATCCAGCACCTTGACATACACGTACCACTCTAGCCACTCCCCGGCGAAAAAACGCACGATGGGCTTGGCTTCTTGCAAGTTCAGGTGCAGCAAATCCGGCTTTTTGCGATCGACTTGGAAACGGCTGATAAACGAATAGCCGTGCAAGCGACGACAAAAACGCAGCAAAAATTCGATTTGATGCGGCGTGTAGACGCCGAGCTTAATGGTCGCATGTTGATTGTCATGCAATTGTGACAACTTGATGCGCTCGGCCACTTCGCCCAGCAGGGCGTAATGGTCGCCCAACTCGACTGCCACTTCGTCAAAAAATCCTTCGGTGCTGAGCGCCGCCTCATCCACTTCAACTTGAATCTGGCGGAGGGTGAACCAGTCGCGCGCCGGGCCATATTGCGCCTCGTCGGCCAGTGCTGCACTGTTATGCACATCCACGCTGTTGGCCGGTGTCTCCAGCCGCACGGCCGGTTGTTGTGCCGCGACCAAGCGGGCGCGCATTTCCAGAAAATTACTTTGCAGGGCCTGATAGTGATCGAACATCTGGCGCACAAAATCGACCGTATCGAACACGTGATTGCCAGGATGCTGGCAACTGGGACAGTTGGCCGTCTTGCCGACATGCTCCGCAGGGACTTCACGCAGGTAATTGCATTTATTACAGCGAAACAGCGCCATGAACAGAAAACCTGAAAACGGGATGGGCGGGAATGGTAGCAGAAATTGACGGCAAAATTGCCGTCAGGCAAGCCGGGGCATTGCGCCCCGGCAGGGGGAGGATTAGCGATTGGGTTTGAGCAAGTGTTCCACCATGCTACGTTCATCCAGCAATTCGCGCAGGGTGGCTTTCATGGCGCGGTCATTGTCGTCGTTGATGGGCAGGTGTTGCACGATTTCGTAGTCGCCGTCGCGGCAAGTGACGGGGAAGCCGTAAATAATCCCTTCGGGAATGCCGTAGCTGCCGTCGGACGGCACGCCCATGGTCACCCAGTCGCCGTTGCGGCTATCCAGCACCCAGTCGTGGATGTGATCCACCGCTGCGCTGGCGGCACTGGCGGCGCTGGACAGGCCGCGCGCTTCAATGATGGCCGCGCCGCGTTGCTGAATGCGGGGTACGAATTCGCTTTGCACCCAGGCTTGATCCTTCAGCAGCTCGTCAATGGAGTGACCGCGCACCTCAACGTGGCTCAAATCGGGATCTTGGGTGCTGGAGTGGTTGCCCCACACCACCACCTTGCTGACTTCGCGCACCGGGCAGTTCAGCTTGTGAGCGATTTGCGACAGCGAGCGGTTGTGATCCAGCCGCAGCATGGCGGTGAAGTTGCGCGGATTGAGGTCGGGCGCGTTGTGCATGGCAATCAGGGCGTTGGTGTTGGCCGGGTTGCCGACCACCAGCACTTTCACATCGCGGGCGGCATGGTCGTTCAAGGCGCGGCCCTGGGCGGTAAAAATTTCGCCATTCACTTGCAGCAAATCCTTGCGCTCCATGCCTTTGCTGCGGGGACGTGCACCAATCAGCATGGCGACTTGCGCATCCTTGAAGGCCACAGCGGGATCATCGGTAATGATGATTTTTTCCAGCACTGGGAAGGCGCAATCGTCCAACTCCATCGCCACGCCACTCAGCGCCTTTTGTGCCACGGGCAAATCCAGCAGTTGCAAAATCACCGGCTGATCGCGCCCCAACATGTCGCCCCGGGCGATACGAAACAGCACGGAATAGGCGATTTGACCGGCGGCGCCGGTGACTGCAACTCGAATGGGGGCTTTCATGCTTGTTCTCCTGTCATGTGTATGGGGTTGTTGCGTGTCAAAAGTCTTATCCTTTGCCGAGTGAGGCGCAAGTCCGCCCAGCAAAAACAATGCTCATTATGAGTGCGCGGCCGTGAATTGCGCCCGTAGCGCACGCAGAACGCAGTTTTCACGCCATGTCGCCCCGATCAGCCCCAATTTGGCAACCTGAGCGCCCGAATGGGGCTGTATTTTTTACGCAAGTCAAATATCGGTCGATAAACGGTTGCGACTGTACCGCAAAACCAACGTTGTGATCGTCAGCCAAAAATCACATTACAATGGGGTTTACCCACATTAGACCCACGGGAATGCGAGCGTCTCAGCACATGCGTCAAGTCAGTCTCTGCCAAGGAATCGCTCGATCAGAATGGGCCGATCAATACCAGCGCGGAGGGCATTATGAATGAACGCATCTACTCAGCAAACCACTTCAAGAATCCAAAAGACTTTTGGCTGCAATTCGACCCACAGGCACAAGTGATTCAGGCAATTGACTTGGGTATTACCGATGAGGTTTTATCCACGCTACCGTATTACCCGGAACTGAAGCGCTTGTATTTAAAAGACAATCAAATTAGCCAACCCGAACTGTTGATGTCTCTGGATCATCTGGATGGTTTAACCGTGTCGAACAACCGTCTGACCGATATTTCCGGCCTGAGGTATTTAAAAAACCTGACGCAATTGGACTTTTCCAACAATCAGGTTGAAGACATCAGTGTGCTGGCCAAACTCAAAAAACTGGAGCAACTCTCCTTCCACCACAATCGGGTTAGCAACATTGCCGCCCTGAGCAAGCTGGACAAACTGCTCATTGTCGACGCCGCCAATAATGAAATCGTCGATGCCGATTTCTTGAGTGACCTACCCGCGCTGCAAGAGCTATATCTGGATCACAACTTAATCTGTAGCGTGGAAAGGCTGAAAGAAAAGCCTGTCTGGTTGTCCATCAATGACAACCCACTGCACTATTCAGCACGCCTACGTACCGGCTGCTGGTCTTTTTAGGGGCTGCCATGCGCG
>DHYQ01000106.1:11076-21667 GCA_002414205.1 Gallionellaceae bacterium UBA5126
CACCGTCGTTTTCTCAAGAAGCCAGTACGCCCCGGCAGGCAATTCGACCGGTTATGGTATAAGGGCGCTGATTGAAAAGGACGAAACATGCAAACAGAGGTCATCATCATCGGCGCAGGCGCAGCAGGCCTGATGTGTGCGCAGCAAGCGGCGCGACGTGGACGGCGGGTGTTACTGCTGGATCACGCCCGTAAACTGGCGGAAAAAATCCGCATTTCCGGCGGTGGCAACTGCAATTTCACCAATCTACATGTCCGCCCGGACAACTATCTATCGCAAAACCCACATTTCTGTCGCTCGGCACTGGCGCGTTACACGCCCCAACATTTTCTCGATTTGTTGCAGCAACACGACATTCCCTTTCACGAAAAGCAGGATGGGCAATTGTTTTGCAGCAGCGGGGCTGAGGCCATCGTTGAGCTGCTGCGCAGTGAATGCGAACAAGCGGGCGTGCAGCGTTTGATGGAGTGCCACATTCACGCCGTGCAACATCAGCCAGAACAGCCCGGTGCTCGTTTCGAGGTGCAAACCTCACGCGGCAATTTCAGCGCCGACGCGCTGGTGGTGGCCAGTGGTGGGCTGTCGATTCCGAAAATCGGCGCATCGCCGCTGGGTCTGAAACTGGCCGAGCAATTCGGCCTGCCCATCGTGCCGCCGCGCCCCGGCCTCGTGCCGCTGAGTTGCGCACCAGAAGACTGGGCCAATTTTTCTGCCTGTAGCGGCGCCTCTTTTCGCGCCAGCGTCTCGGCGGGCGGGCGCACGTTTACCGAGCAGGTGCTGCTGACCCATCGCGGCCTGAGCGGCCCGGCGATTTTGCAAGCGTCCTCCTACTGGCAACCCGGCGAATGGCTGCACATCGACTTGTTGCCGGGGCAGGATGCGCTGGCCCTGTTGCAAGCCGAGCGCGGCAGCAAAAAATTGCTGTCCACTTGGTTGAGCCAGTGGCTGCCGAAACAGTTTGTCGAAGTGTGGTGCGCCACGCAGACCAACAATCCGCCGCTCAACCAGTACAACGACCGCCAGCGCGCCGAGTTGGCCGCCCGCCTACACGACTGGCAAGTGCGCCCCGGCGGCACGCTGGGCTACGCCAAGGCCGAAGTGACCTGCGGCGGCGTCGATACCCGCGCCTTGTCTTCGCGTGACATGCAGGCCAATGCCGTACCGGGGTTATACTTCATCGGTGAAGTGGTGGACGTCACCGGTCAACTGGGTGGCTATAATTTCCACTGGGCCTGGGCCTCCGGGCATGCGGCGGGCGACGCCGTTTAAGCCATCTGTTCCAACCAAATTTTTACCTCAAGGAGAAAAACATGCGTACATTGTGGATGCTGGGCTTGTTGCTGTTGCTGACCGGCTGCGGCTACAACGACTTTCAGACCAAGGATGAAGACACCAAGGCCGCATGGTCGGAAGTGCTGAACCAGTACAAACGCCGCGCCGATTTGATTCCGAATCTGGTGGCGGTGGTGCAGGGCTATGCCAAGCATGAGAAGGAGACCCTGGTGGGCGTGGCGGCAGCCCGTGCCAGCGTCGGCAACATTCAGGCGACGCCAGAATTGATTAACGACCCGGTCGCATTTGAAAAATTCCAGCTCGCGCAGGGGCAATTGACCTCGGCCTTGAGCCGCTTGATGGTGGTGGTGGAGAAATACCCGGACTTGAAGGCCAATACCCAGTTCCGCGATTTGCAGGCGCAACTGGAAGGCACGGAAAACCGCATCACCGTGGCGCGCAACCGCTACATCCAGACGGTGAAGGACTTCAACGTGCTGGCGCGCAGTTTTCCCAGCAACCTGACCGCCATGATATTCGGCTACAAACTCAAACCAGCGTTTACCGTCAGCAATGAACAGGCCATTTCTGATGCGCCCAAGGTAGATTTCAACGCTGCACCGGCCAATAGCGGCGGGAAATAGCCATGCGCGCCCGCTGGTGGTGGTTGCTACTGCTGCTGTGGTTTAGCGGCGCATGGGCTGAGGTCGCGGTGCCTGCGCTGACGCAGCGTGTAACCGATTTGACCGGCACGCTGGACAGTGCACAAAACGCTGCGCTGGCACAAAAACTGGCGGATTTTGAAAAACAAAAGGGCGCGCAAATCGCCATATTGCTGGTGCCCACCACCCAGCCGGAAACCATTGAGCAGTACAGCATTCGCGTGGTCGAAAAGTGGAAGCTGGGGCGCAAGGGGGTGGATGATGGCGTGTTGTTGCTGGTTGCCAAGAATGACCACAAGTTACGTATCGAGGTCGGGCGCGGGTTGGAAGGTGCACTGACCGATGTCGCCAGCAAACGCATCATTGCCGACGTCATTTCGCCGCATTTCAAACAGGGTGATGTGGTCGGCGGGCTACACGCCGGAGTAGATGGCATCATGGCGGTGATTCAAGGTGCGCCACTGACAACATCCACCCCCACCAGCCCCCATCTCGGCATCCGTATGGACGCGACTGCTTGGTTGGCAATCAGTGCAATTGCAGTAGGCGTTTTATTCTTGTTATGGCTGCTGTTTTTTTATCGCGGCAGGGGGCGAACTGGCAATGGCGACCGTGCGGATTTTGACGATTTTCACGCCCGCCATAGCTTTGGCAGCAGTCAGGGTAGCAGCGACAGCTTCAGCGGAGGCGGTGGTGATTTTAGTGGTGGTGGTTCTTCAGGAGATTGGTAGTGAGTCTGCAAAAATTTTTCAAACATATTTTCTTTCCGCGCAGAACCCTGCGCAAATTGTTCCCAGCCAGTACGCTGCAAGCCATTGAGGCGACCATCGCGGCAGAAGAAGCCCATCATCAGGGACAAATCCGTTTTGTGATTGAAAACACCTTGCCTAGCCAAGCCGCCTGGCAAGATATGTCGTCACGCGCGCGGGCATTGCAACTGTTTGCCGATTTGGGTGTCTGGGACACCGAACACAACAACGGCGTGCTGATTTACCTGCTGCTGGCCGAGCGCCAAGTGGAAATCGTCGCCGACCGGGGCGTGAATGCCAAGCTGGGGCAGGCGGTGTGGAATGAGATTTGCCGCGCCATGGAAACGCATTTCCGTCAGGGGCAATTTGAACAAGGCGCGCTGACCGGCATTCAGAAAGTCAGCGAGCACATGGCGCTGCATTACCCCGGCATGGCCGACGAGCGCAATGAATTGCCCGATCAGGCTGTCGTGCTGTGAGCGACTGGCTGACCATCCTGCTGATACTGACCCCGGTACTGGGGATGTTCAGCGGGCTACTCTACTTTTTACGCCAACGGCAGCAGGCACGTTATGTCAGCGCACCGCCCCCGCTCAAACCTGCGTTACCCAAACGCGCTTCTCAACCCCAGTCAAAGTTGTCCAAGGACGCTGAAACCGCCGCCGACGCACTGGAAATCGCTGGAGATGTATTGCAGGTCGTTGGTGTCGCGCTGGAAGTTGCTTCAGTCTTTACCGGCGAGGGGGGCGGCTTCGGCGGTGGCGGTGCCTCCGGTAGTTGGTAATTTTGAAGATGAATACATGCGGATAAATTTCTGGATAGTTTTTCTACTTGGGTTGTGCATGGGAAATGTCTGGGCTGACACGACGGTCTCTGCCCCTATCCCGGTGCCTGTACTGCAACAGCGTGTGACAGATTTGACTAACACCTTGAACAGCACGCAGATTGCCGATCTCGCGCAAAAACTGGCTGCGTTCGAGCAGCAAAAGGGCACACAACTGGCGGTGCTGCTGGTGCCGACCACACAGCCGGAAAGCATTGAGCAATACAGCATGCGCGTGGTGGAGCAATGGAAGCTGGGGCGCAAGGGCGTGGATGATGGCGTGCTGTTGCTGATTGCCCTGAATGATCGGCGGCTGCGTATTGAGGTAGGACGCGGCTTGGAAGGCAGCCTGACCGACGTCATTTGCAGCCGCATCATTCGGGAAAATATGACGCCGGAATTCAAGCGCGGCGATTTCAATGCCGGCATCACGTCCGGCGTGACGCGTATCATTCAGGTGGTGAATGGCGAAAAAATGCCATCCATATCCAAAGTCAAAATCAGCGACTCTAAAACAATCTTTGCCGTACCTACAATCAGCGATGTAATCAAGTGGCTGGTATTTGGTGGCTTTGGTGTCATATTTACCCTTGTATTTTTGCTTCCGCTGGGTATTGATCTCATCACCTTTATCTATGGTCGAAAACTTAGCGAAGCACCGTTTTTGCGGAAGCATAGTGTGTTGCGAGACATTGTGCTTTATGGCGAAAACGTGAAAATTGGGACTGTTGATTCCGGCTCCAGCGGCAGTCGTTCAAGTTCTGACGGAGGTTCAAGTTCCGGTGATGGTGGCGGTGGGTACAGCGGTGGGTACAGCGGTGGCGGCGGTGATTTTGGCGGAGGCGGTTCCTCCGGCAGTTGGTAAGGGAAATGAGATGACTTGGATTTTGACGGGTGACATTGGCGGCACCAAAACTCGCTTGGCGTTGTTGGCGGCGGAGGATTTGCGCTTGGGGCGCGAGCAGGTGTATGCCAGCGCGGATTACGGCGACTTTGCCGATTTACTGGCGGATTTTTTGTACGGGCAAGAGGTGCCTGCGGTGTTGTCGCTGGGCATTGCCGGGCCGATTCAGGGCCGGGTGGTGCAGACCACCAATTTGCCCTGGCGGATCGACGCGGATGAGTTGCAATCGCGCTTCGGCTTTGCCGCCTGCCATTTGCTGAATGATTTGGAGGTGGTGGCCTGGAGCTTGCCGGTGTTGCAGGACACGGATGTGCGGGTGTTGCAGGCCGGCATTGAGCAAGCGGGCAACCGGGCGGTGATTGCCGCCGGGACGGGTTTGGGCGAGGCCGGGCTGTTTTGGGACGGGCAGCAGCATCAGCCGTTTGCCACCGAAGGCGGGCACACCAGCTTTACCCCGACCGATGCAGTGGAGTTTGATTTGCTACAACAGTTGCAAACAGAATTCGGTCATGTCAGTTGGGAGCGCGTGGTATCCGGCATGGGCATTGTCAGCCTGTACCGCTTTTTGCGCGCCCGCTCTGGCGTGGCCGAGCCAGACTGGTTGCAGGCCGAGTTGGCCACACAGGATGTCGGCGCGGTGGCCAGCCGGGCCGCCGCCGCAGGCAGCGATGCGGTGTGCGTGGAAACCCTGCGCCGTTTTGCCAGCCTGTACGGCGCGGAAGCGGGCAATCTGGCGCTGAAAGTGATGAGCCGTGGCGGGCTGTATCTGGGCGGCGGCATTGCGCCGAAAATCCTGCCCTGGCTGGAAAGTGGCTTGTTTATGCAAGCATTTTTGCACAAAGGCCGCATGCGCCATCTGCTGGAAGCCATGCCGGTCAAGGTGATCCTCAACGAACGCGCCGGGTTGTTGGGCGCAGCGCATTTTGCCCGTCAGGCAGGTTAAGCGCGGATTTACGCCCACGCTGTGCCTTTTTGCTTTATAGATTGGGCTAACTGTGGCATGCTTCGCGCCGCCCCGATGGGTTGCATTTTCCCTATTTTTTGCAGTACTTCAGAAAGAAAACGATGAAACGTGTTGATGATTTCCGCTTGCGCTTTGGTAATAAAGAACTGGTGCCGATCATGATCGGTGGGATGGGGGTGGATATTTCCACGTCCGCACTGGCCTTGGAGGCCGCGCGCTTGGGCGGGATTGGGCATATTTCCGACGCCATGCTGCCGACGGTCACCGATCGCCATTACGACACCAAATTCGTTAGCCAAAAGCAAAAGCAGTACAAATACAACGTCACGAATAACGACAAGTCCAGCATCAAGTTTGATCTGGAACAAGTGGCCGAAGCCTCGCGCATCCACGTGCGCCATACCATGAGCAACAAGACCGGCGACGGCATGATTTTCATCAACTGCATGGAAAAGCTCACCATGAATGCCCCGCGCGACACCTTGCGTGTGCGTATGCGCGCCGCCATGGACGAAGGCATTGATGGCATCACTTTGGCCGCCGGTCTACATCTGGGCTCGATGGCGTTGATTGAAGATCACCCCCGTTTCCACGACGTGAAGCTCGGCTTGATTGTGTCTTCCGTGCGCGCCTTGCAACTCTTTTTGCGCAAGACCAGCAAAATCAATCGCCAACTGGATTACATCGTGGTGGAAGGCCCGCTGGCCGGTGGTCACTTGGGCTTCGGCATGGATTGGGCCAAGTTTGATCTGCGCACCATCACGCGCGAAGTGTTGGATTTCCTGAAGGCGGAAAACCTCAATATCCCCGTGATTCCGGCGGGCGGCATTTTCACCGGCAGCGACGCGGTGAGCTATCTGGAAGAAGGCTCCGCCGCCGTCCAGGTCGCCACCCGCTTCACCGTCACCCAGGAATGCGGTATTCCACCCAATGTGCAACAGGAATACTTCCGCGCCAGCGAAGAGGACATCGAAGTCAACCAGTTGTCGCCCACCGGCTACCCCATGCGCATGATCAAGCAATGTCCGGCCACCCATTCCGGCATTCGCCCGAATTGTGAAGCGTTTGGCTATGTGCTGGATGCCAACGGCAAATGCGCCTACATCGACGCCTATAACCGCGAAGTCGCCGCCCATCCCGATGAAAAGAAAATCGTGGTGACGGACAAGATGTGTTTGTGTACCCACATGCGCAACTACGACTGCTGGACCTGCGGTCACTATGCCTATCGTCTGAAAGACACCTCGCACAAACTGGCCGACGGGACTTACCAAATCCTCACCGCCGAGCATGTGTTCAAGGACTACCAGTTCAGCACCGATAACAAGATCGCGTTGCCGGAAAAAATCGAAGCGTAAGTTATTGCGCGGGACATGAAAAAAGGTGCAGAAATGCACCTTTTTCCGTTACCGCTTGCCGCGGTTAGAAAGTTGCAAAGCCTGTCTGGGTCAGGCTTTCCAGTTGCCGTTCCACTTGGCGTACATTGGGCACAGCAAAGAAACCATGCTTGCGCGTTTGCCGGTCGCCATCGCTGTCGCGGTAGATTTCATTTTTGAATATCAAATCGCCAGAGCCGTCCGGGCGCTCGGTGCGCTCCAGTTGTTTTAACTGGCTTAACGGGTACGAGCGCACCGTCACGGCTCGCCCGCCTTCCAGAATAATGGCCCGCTGCGTGGTCAGCACATACACCGTGCCGCGTGCCTTGTAATGCAGCCAGAACGGCGTGCTCAATCCGCCCAGGCCAATGAACAAAAACGGCAGCCCGAACAGCGGGAAAAAGCTGAAGGCGTGGTCAAAGGTCGGCATGCGAAACCCCGCCGCGCCCGCCATCCAGAACAGGCTGAACGCCGTCCAGGGGATAAAGAAAATCCACAGTGCAAAACCGCCCAGCATCAGCCGGTTGGGATTGGGCTGCCCCAGCCAGACCAGCGTTTCACCGACCTTCAATTCGGCCTGAACCTTGGGTTGCAACTGCGGCGGTAGGGTGTTGAGAATGGACATGGTGGCTCCTTAATTCAGTTCTCGCTGAATCGCCAGCAATTGCTGCTGCAATTCCGGTAGTGATTGTTGCACGGTTTCCCAGACGACCTCCAGATTGATGTCAAAGTAGCCGTGCGCCATGCGGTTGCGCATCCCGCGCATGTGTTTCCAGGGGACTTGCGCATACGTTGCTGCAAAATCCGGGCATTCATCGGTAATTTGTGTTGCCGCTTCGCCCATGACAATCAGGTTCAGAATCACCGCGTGCTGCGTGCGTTTGTCCAACAGGAAGTTGTCTTTTGACAAGTTGCCGACGTAGTCATTAACCTGAGCGATGGCATCCACAATATGCTGGACATAATCAACGGCGCGCAATTGACGTTGCTTGGCATTCATACCGCCACCGCCTCACGCAGAACACTGTCCCGAAAGCGGATAGGTAAATCCCCGGCGGTTAGGACATCTACCGCCACACCGAGCAATTCTTCCAACTCAATCTGGATGGCTCCCAAGTCAAACAGCGTCGCGCCCTGCAATGGCTCGACCAGCAAATCCAAATCGCTGTTGGCCTCATCTTCGCCGCGCAATACGGAGCCAAAGATACGCGGATTGCGGGCGCGATGACTGGCGACAATTTGCCGAATCGCGGTGCGGTGTTGTTGCAGGGCGAGAGAGGGTTTCATGGGGGCTCCAATGAAAAAAGTGCGGCCAGCATAATGAGTTATGTCGTCCGATTCAACCTCGGATCAAACGCATCCCGCACGGCGTCGGCGAACAGGTTGGCGGCGAGTACCAGTACCAGCATGAAGCTGAAGGCGGCGGCGAGTGTCCACCACACCATGGGCTCGCGGCCCATTTCCAGGCGGGCGGCGTTAATCAGGGTGCCGAAGCTGGTCATGCTGGGATCGACGCCGACGCCGACGTAGGACAGCACCGCTTCGGCCAGCACCAGCGCGGAAAAGTCCATCACCAGCGAAATCAGCACGATGTGCATGACGTTGGGCACGATGTGGCGGCTGAGGATGCGCCAACTGGAGACGCCGAAGGCTTGCGCCGCCTGGATGTATTCCATTTCGCGCAGTTTGAGGGTTTCGCCGCGCAGCAAACGGCACAAGCCCGTCCAACTGGTCACGCCAAGTATCAGGCACAGAAACACCAGCCGCACATCGGCGCGGGCGGCGGCGGTGTCGAACCAGTCGGGGTGAGTTTCCAGCAGGGTTTGCATCATCAGCACCGCCGCCGCAATCAGCAGCACGCTGGGAATCGAACTCAGCACGGTGTAGATGTACTGAATCACGTCATCCACCCAGCCGCGAAAATAGCCCGCCGCAATGCCCAGCCCCAGCCCCAGCGGCAGTGTCACCAACGTTGTCACCGTGCCGATAATCAACCCGGTGCGGATGCTCTTCAGCGCCAGATACAGCACGTCCTGCCCCACCTTGTCGGTGCCGAGGACGTGGTAGTACGGGGCCAAACTGGCCGTCGCGCCCAGCAAAGCTGCCATCACGCCGCCATTCAGCCAGAACACCCAGCTCAACTTTTGCCCGCGCCAGCGTTGCCAAGCCGCCAGCAAACCCAGTGCCAGCCAACCGGCCAATGCGCCCAGCGCGCCGCGTCGGGCAATGTCACCGTCTGCGTCAGCCACTTGTGCGCCCAGATGTGCGCCACCATAGCGCAAACGCGGGAAGTCGCGCCGCACTTGCCCATTGGCGTCAGTCAGGCTTTCCTTGGCATACAGTTGGGTGGCAAACGGCGCGGAATAGGTTTTTTCGGTCTGACGTTTCAGCGGCCCCAACGCGGTGTCCAACACGCTAACCACCTCCGGCGCATACACCGTCGGCCCATTGCCGGGTAGGGCCGGGCGAAAATGCAGCGTATCCAGCCCGCCCACCAGCAAAAACAGTGCCAACCAACTGGCCGCCACCATCGCCAGACGGTTCTGCCGCACCCGCTGCCAGGGCAACAACAAATGTGGCCGCCGCCGCACCTGCCAAGTCGCCGCCGCCACCGCCGCCAGCAGCAAAAACACCAGCGCATCGCTCCACAAAATCACCGGCATCATGCCAACCTCACCCGTGGATCGACCAGCGTGTAGGACACGTCGGTCAAAATCAGCCCCAAAATGTACAGCGCCGAGCCGAGGAACACCATGGCGCGCACAATGCCGAAATCCTGCGCCTGAATGGCGTCGATGGTGTAGCTGCCCAAGCCGGGGATGCCGAAGAAGGATTCAGTCAACAGGCTGCCCATGAACAGCAGCGGAATCACCACCACCACGCCGGTCAGAATCGGAATCATGGCGTTTTTCAGTACATGGCGGAACAGCACCGCGCCTTCCGACAAGCCCTTGGCGCGGGCGGTGCGCACGTAATCCTTGCCGATTTCTTCCAGAAAAATGGTGCGATACCAACGGCTGCTGGAGCCGATGCCGCCAACGATGCCCACCGCAATCGGCAGCCAGAGGAATTTCAGCCCGGCCAGCCCATCGTCATAACCGGAAATCGGCACCCAGTGCCACAGCTTGCTAATCAAAAATTGCCCGCCGATGATGTAAAACAGGCCGGACACCGACATCAGCAACACGCACAGCCCCACCCCCAGCGTGTCCAGCCAGCTACCGCGCAGCAGCGTCATCAGCAGCGCAAAGCTGACATACAGCAACAGCCCGACTACAAACGTCGGCACGGCAATGGCCAAACTGGGCCACATGCGGGTTTCAATTTCACGCCGAATGTCGCGCCCGTCATCGGCAAAACCAAAATCCAGCACAAACATGCCCACGGATTTCTGCCAGAAAATGGTGTCGGTGAGGTGCGCGCTGCCATCGGACTGGGGATTGAAAAACAACGGCTTGTCGTAGCCATGTTGCTGTTTCCATTTGACAATCGCCTCCGGTGTGACGCGCTTCATGCCCAACTGCATGCGCGCCATATCGTCCGGGGTATTCACCACAAAAAACAGCGCAAACGTCAACACATTCACCCCGATCAAAATCGGAATGGCATACAAAATGCGGCGCAGCAAATAAGCAAACATGGTCAGGCGGAAAGGTCAGCAGGGACGCGCATTGTAGGGGGGGAGGGGCGGCGGGGCAACAAGGTTGCGCGGGAGCGGTAACCCGGATGCAGCGCAGCGAAATCCGGGAAGTGATGTAGGCTGGGTTGAGCGTCAGCGAAGTCCAGCAGCGGCGTAGCCAATGGTTGGTTCCAAAACAACGCTGACTGGTGATGGGACGAA
>DHYQ01000106.1:21821-22099 GCA_002414205.1 Gallionellaceae bacterium UBA5126
ATCACGGTTTGGTGGAAATTTGACCGGCAGTAGGGTGCGCCGTGCGCACCATCAATTTCACATCACGTTGAAATTAAATGGGTTTAATCAGGTGCGCAACAAAGTTGCGCACCCTACCTGGCTTTCAATCGTTGAAAAAATCCCAAATTTTCTTCACGCCATATCCAACAGCAACAACGGGCAACGCGGTAGCTACTAAACCCGTGCCTAGCAAGGTACTAGCCGATGCTACAGTTGACACGCCAAGTAAACTGCTGCTCGTACCCAACGCTGACGAT
>DHYQ01000106.1:22210-22854 GCA_002414205.1 Gallionellaceae bacterium UBA5126
CATCGCCTTTGTTTGTGCAGCGGTAGCGATCAAGTCATTCACTTGCTTGCTAGAGTGCATGCCCATCACGCACCACGTAGCGAAATGTTCGCAGTTGTTAATGAGCACGTTATACCAATCCTCACCCAATCTATCGAATGCCCTATTTACGGCCTCATCGTGATTGTATGTCCTGAATAAATAACTTTTCACGTAGGCTTTATTGCCATTTTCAAATTCTTCAAGTGGTGAAATTCTAATCTCATCTTTTTGTTGAATGCTATCTGCGAAGCCAGCATAGTGAATAACCAATCCATTTCCGATATAAATCCCATGATGTGTATATCCAACCCTGTTGGATACCAAATGATCGCCAGCTTCCATGATTACCTCCATCAATAAAGATTCTACGATTGACACAACATATCACCAGCTTTTCAACCTACCACACTGCCGAACGACAGTGTTTTAAAACCAAGCTCGGATGCTACTCCACGCCAATTTCATGGTCAAAAGATTGAAACTGAGCGGGGTGCGCAACTTTGTTGTGCACGCGGTTAAATTCATTTAGTTTCAATGTGATGAAAAATTTATGGTGCGCACGGCGCACCCTATTGCCGGTGAAATTTCCAGCAAACCGCGATTGCTGACTCCCCTGTGCACCG
>DHYQ01000106.1:22974-23297 GCA_002414205.1 Gallionellaceae bacterium UBA5126
TCGTCCCATCGCCAGCCAGCGTGATTTGAGCCAATGCACGCCAAATTGCTGGGGTTCGCTGCGCTCACCACCAGCCTACCGTCACGCCACGGGCGCATCCTTCCGCCGCCGCACTTTCAGCCACAACTTGCGCAACACCCACCCCAGCAATCCCAATACCAGCGACCAGGGCAACGCGTAGGCGAGGAAGGTGATGGCGGAGGCCAGGCCTTGCGCCAGGTTGGTCATGAATTCGCGCAGGGCGGCGCGGATGGGGGCAATGAAGGGCGCGCTGCTGTGCGACTGGATGCTGAGGTTGACGATTTCGGTGTTGACGCGCTTTT
>DHYQ01000050.1:0-5324 GCA_002414205.1 Gallionellaceae bacterium UBA5126
GATGCCATCCGTCTGGAAATGGCTGTCAATCTGAATGGCCTGAACCCGCACGACATGGTGGTGGAAATGATGTTGGGCTTGTCCAGTAAACGCGACAAACTGCAAACCGCGCGTCATTACCAGTTTGAAGCCACCGGCACCCACACGGAACAGGGCGAACACATTTTCGCCGTGCATATCCAGCCGGAAAAATGCGGCAAGCTGGAATACCGCGTGCGTGCCTATCCTTATAACGACCTGCTGACCCATCCGTTTGAAATGGGCATGATGCGCTGGTTGTAATCTTGACGAGGTAATCTTGTCGGCCAGACTCCCTGCGTGTCTGGCCGATTTTTTTTGGAGGAAAAAAATGACTGCTCTCAAAATTTTATTTGCCACGTCCGAACTGGCCCCGCTGATTAAAACCGGCGGCCTAGCCGATGTCAGCGGTGCGTTGCCCGCCGCGCTGCAAGCCGTCGGGGCCGATGTGCGCGTACTGCTGCCCGCCTATCCCAAGGTGTGGGCACAAGCGGGTGCCGTGACGTCGGTGGCGGAGTTCACCCACTGGCACGGTTTCCCCCCAGCACGTTTGTTTGCGGGCACCTTACCGAATGGCGTGCCGCTGCTGTTGCTGGATTGCCCCTCGCTGTTCCAGCGCGATGGCGGGCCGTATCAGGACAAGCACGGCGCGGACTGGGGTGATAACGCCCAGCGCTTTGCCCTGTTGTCCAAGGTCGCCGCCCTGCTGGCCAGCCGTAGCTCGCCGCTGGATTGGCATCCCGACATCCTGCATTGCCACGACTGGCAAACCGGCCTGGCTCCGGCCTATCTGCACTTTGCCCCGGACGCCTGCGCCCAGAGCGTGATCACCATTCACAATCTGGCCTTCCAGGGCAATTTCGCCCCGCATAGCCTGCACAACATCGGCCTGCCACATGCTGCTTTCAGCACCGACGGCGGCGAGTTCTACGGGCACTTTTCCTATCTCAAGGCCGGCCTGTACTACGCACGCGAAATCACCACCGTCAGCCCGACCTATGCCGAGGAAATCCAGCAGGAAGCACTGGGCTTTGGCATGCAAGGCCTGTTGCATACCCGTCGCCCCAATCTGAGCGGCATTTTGAACGGCATCGACATAGAGGAATGGAACCCGGCACGCGATCCGCATCTGGACAAGGGCTATCAAGTCGGCAAGATGACCGGCAAGGCCTTGAACAAAGCCGCCCTGCAAGCGCGCATGGGCCTGACCGTCAACCCGGACATCCCGCTGCTGGGCGTGGTCAGCCGTCTGACCTACCAAAAGGGCTTGGATGTGCTGCTGGAAATCGTGCCGCAATTGCTGGAAATGCCGGTGCAACTGGTGATTCTCGGCTCCGGCGATGCCGCCATGCAGCAGCACGCCCAAGCGTTGGCCACCGCCCACCCCGACAAGGTGGCGGTGTACATCGGCTTTAACGAAGGCTTGTCACACCAGATCGAAGCCGGGGCAGATTTGTTCGTCATGCCGTCGCGCTTCGAGCCATGTGGCCTGAACCAGTTCTACAGCCAGCGCTACGGCACTCCGCCGGTAGTTAATGCCACCGGTGGGCTGGCCGACTCGGTGGTGGACTGCCAGCCGGAAACCCTCAAGGACGGCACCGCTAGCGGCTTTGTCTTCCACGGCATGAGCGCCGACAACCTGCTACACACCCTGCAACGCGCCATCACTACCTACCAGGACAGCCGCAAATGGCAAACCCTGCGCAAACTGTGCATGAGCAAGGACTTCAGTTGGAAAGCCAGCGCCGCACATTATCTGGACGTGTACAGCCGGGCACTGGGGCGCTAAAAACTCGTCCACGGACGAACTGCCAACGAACAGGCCGGGCAATAACCCGGCCTGTGTTGGTTACCGCACCGCCTCACCGCCGCCAGGACACCTCCGCCAGCGTCACCCCCCGCGTCTGACAAATCTCCTCCAGTTGCGCCATGTCGCCGCGTGCCGGGATCCCGATCATCCACACCCGTCCGCCTTCCACCGCCACCTGCATGCGCTTGCCGTATTCCGCCAGCGGCAAATTCAGGTAATCGGCATAGCGCGCCTGGGCACGCGGCGTGAGTAACAGCAGCGACTGGTTGTCCGAGCCGCACCACACCTTTCTCGGCGGCGCAGCCTCGATATACGGCTCAGGAATCAGCACATCCAGCAGCGCCAACAGCTTGGCGTGCTTGGCCTGCAAGGTTTTCAGCGGATAACCGCTGTAGCACAGGATGTCAAAATCCAGCCCGGCCTGCCGCCGCCAGGCATGCAGCCCCTGCAACAACGCCCGCAGCCCCTGCGGCTGGTCAAACGGCTCCCCGCCACTAATCGTCACCCCGTCGCAGCCCTCCGCCGCTACCTTGCGACACCAGGCCAGAATCGCCGCCACCGCCAGCGCCCGCTTGGGATCGGACGGCCAAGTATCCTGCGACACACAATGCTTGCAATGAATCGAACACCCCTGCACCCACAACCCAATCCGCCGCCCCACGCCGAGGACGGTGACGGGGTAATGGGCTTTGTTGATTTGCAGGGTGGGAGATTTCATGTTGTCTCGAAAATAGGTAGGTGCGGTTAGCGCAGCGTAACCGCACGGATGGCGGGAATAAAAAGGACGATTACGCTGCGCTAATCGTCCCTATGGTCTTTTGTTTCATCACCTCTATCGCTATTGGCACTTGTCCATTTCAGAGACAAAATCTTCCATAATTTTATTGAGTCGCGGAGCGCTATTCGATAGCATTTTTCCGACTTCTGCATTACCTCTTGCCATCAAAAAAGGCACCTTGTTGATAGCCGCTTGACCAACAGGTGTTTGATAGAACGACAACATGCCAACGACCTCTTCTTCCGTAAAAGCCTCCTTGTACAACCGGATGTAAACCGGCTCGATTTTTTCCCATGCAAACTCTTCCCGTAGCAGAGCGACGGTACGGTTACGCATATTGGCAATCGCCTGTTGCTGTTTGGCTGTTGGTGCCTTTCCCAACAATGTTTGTTTCAAGGCATCGTTTATGATGCTGTCAGCTTGGCTCATAACGGAGCCAAAAATAGATTCCACATGAATCACGGCAAAAAGCTGGCGTATAGAGGTTTCACTTGCAGGTTCAGCCACTGCCGTCAGCGGCAACGATAGTACAAAAACCAGCCAGATGCTTTTAAGGATATTCATGAATCATCTCCAAAATAGGTTGCCAACGTCCGCTCACACTTGTTTCAAAACTTTGAACGCAATGAGTGTGCTTGGCATATTACAATAAAAATAAAAAAATCAATGAATTGAGCGAAAAGCATCCGATGCCTATTCCTCTTGGTTTGGATCCGCATATTCCCACATCACCTCCAGCTCAGTGAGGTAATCACACACTGAAGCCAGCTCAATACCCACAGGAATGTTGATCGCAACATAGCGGTTCTTCATCCCCTCATAACTACAACCGAGTGCGGTAATACCGGGCAAGCTCTTTTCAGCTTCAAGCGACGACTCAAAAATCACCCGCACGGTTCTGTTCCCTGATTTGCGAACCACCGCCTGAAACGTCGGCAACCCGTCTTCTGCCGAAAATGGCGCAAACACCACATCCGCCCAGGAAACCCCGTAAGCCCAGAACGGCGAATTATCCAAACGATATTGGTCAGTGCCAAGATGGGTGGCCCAAAGCGTTTCAACTTCGGTGGTGCCATCCTCATTGGGGACGCGAAAGAGTACTTTGGCGGTTGGTTGCAAAGTGTTTTTCATGAACTTGAAAACCCAAAAATGCACGTAGCCGTATGCAATATGGGAATGATTTTGCACACTCCCCGCATTCCGCTGCGCTGCATGACGGGCTACGGCTAATAACCATGAAACAAAAAATCCAGCGCCGCCGTGATGTCGGGATGCTGCGCCGCCAGGGACGCGACGGGCGATTTCAATATCCTGAGCGGCACGGCGGCCAGCTTGGACGTTTCCATAAAGCAGGCAATACCGACCACCTCGAACACCGGCGACAGGTGTTTGGGCAACGCCCCTGCCGGGTAGCTGTCCAGCCGTCGCAGCGGCACCACCACACGGGTGTCCAGCACGCTCAACAAATCGCTTTGCACATCCAGCAAAAACGGCACCTGCGGGTTTTGCCCCGGATTGGGATACACGTCGTAGCGGGCCATGCTCAAAACATCCGGTACGATTCCAGCGGCAACCCTTCTTCGGCCACGCACTGGTTATACGCCGCAATCGCCGCCTGATTTTCCGCGAGCCACTGCTGCCGCCGGGCCTCCCGCAACACCTCGGCCAAATGCTGCTCCACCGTTTGCGACAGATTGATATTCAACGCCTTGAGCTGCTGCAACAAATCCGCATTCAAACTCAAATTCACCGCCCGCTTCGGCGCGGCCAAATCGAAATGACTCATGCTGCACTCCTGAAAAATTTGCGGGGATTATATGCGCAAAAGTTATACGCATGATGATTGCATGATGCGGATGGTTGGTCGGTGCGGTAGCGCAACGAACCGCACGGATGGTGGGAATAAAAAGGACGATTACGCTGCGCTAATCGTCCCTACGGCTCTGCCTAGCTAATTATTTCCAGAATCTAGAAACCGCATTCATGTTTGAGAAGAAGACTGGATACACGTTCTGGCGAAAATAATTATCCAAAGCTTGAAGATTTTGCGGTTGCACGCTGATGCTGGCAGTATCGCCAGAAACGGTAGCGACCAGATGTTGGTTTGGATCCAACTCCCAGTTAACCGAGGTTTGGTATGCGGTTCCAAGCACCCCACCGTTCCAATGCACAACCATTTGAACCATCATGTGATCGCCCAAGTTCAATACGTTGAAATTCCCCAGACGAGCACCGTTGCCCGTCGGATGGGTGATTCCTTGAATGGACGCTGCAATATTTTTTGAACTACGAGTAATTAAATTTTTGAGTTGGATAGTGGCTTGATTCGCCCACGCTGGTGTCATCTGTATAGCACCGGTTGTCTGGGCTGCTTCAGCCTGATTCCAAGCTGGAACTGTTCGTTCGGCATAAGCAGGATACGAAACCGCACAACATAGAAGCAAAACGGATAACCATTTTGAATGTGGCATAAAAAGACCCTTTCTGTATGTTAGGTAAAAATGAGCGGTGATTATATCGTCGCCCTATTATGGCAAATAAGAATTTTTGCCGGTTCGTTGCACATCAAATTTGGACATATTGTTAACGTGCAAAACTTTGTTTGGCACGTGAAAAATCAATTTAATTTCAATGCCATGGAAAACTTTTTGTGCACACGGCTCACCCTACTACTTCCGGTCAAATTCCCACCCAGCCGTGATTGCTGACTCCCCTGTG
>DHYQ01000050.1:5450-8768 GCA_002414205.1 Gallionellaceae bacterium UBA5126
TTCGTCCCATCACCAGTCAGCGTGATTCTATGCCAGTTGGTGCAATGCGCTGCGCTTATTGCACCCTACCCGCCCCTACCCCACTGTGGATTGCCTGCGGCGAATCCACCCTACCTCACTCCAACTCCAACGTCGCAATCCGGTGGCTATTCTCCAGCACCCGCTTCACCGTCACGCTGCTGCGTTGGCTTAAATCCATGCCAAACAGGGCCCGGCCCAGGGGGTTGATGAAGCTGGATTCGACCTGGTTGCCGATACCGCGTCCGCCGTTGGCAAGGTCGCGGGTGCAGAGTTTGAGCAGGTCTTGCGCGGCTTCGGGGGTGAAGTTGAGGGTGAGTTTGTGTTCTTCCTTGACGCGGTTGATGACGTTTTGCAGCATGCCTTTCAGGATTTGCGCGGCGATTTGCGCCGAGATGAAGTTGAACACCACGATGTTGTCGCCGATGCGGTTGAGGATTTCCGGGCGCGACAGTTTGAATTTGAAATAGTCCTGAATCGCGCCGCGCACGCGGGCTTCCACCACTTCATACGGGTCGCTGGGCTGGACGTTTTGCACGCGCTGGCCGGTTTCGTTTTCGACGTAAATGCCGAGGTTGGAGGTGAAGACGATCACCGCTTCGGAAAAATAGGCGGTGTCGCCGCGCCCGTCGGTGAGGCGTCCGTCTTCCAGAATCTGCAAGAATTTGTCCAGAATGCGCGGGTGGGCTTTTTCGATTTCGTCGAACAGAATCACGCTGAAGGGTTTTTCGCGCACGGCGTTAGTCAGCTCGCCGCCCGCGTCATAGCCGACATAGCCGGGCGGTGCGCCCAGCAAGCGGGCGCTGGCGTGCTCTTCGGCGAATTCGCTCATGTCAAAACGCAGATAGGCGCGCTCGTCGCCAAAAATCAATTGGGTCAAGGATTTGGCCAACTCGGTTTTGCCCACGCCGGTCGGCCCGGCGAAGAACAGCACGCCACGCGGACGGTTGCCGGAGGAGCGCGCCTGCGCCCCGGTCAGACCCATCACCGAGCGGGTGAGGATGTCCAGGGTTTTGGTAATGGCCTGCGGCTGGCCTTTGACCCGCGCTTCAATCGCCGTTTGCGCCCCGGCGATGCGCTCGCGCATGTAGCCCTTTTTCCACGGGTTATCCACGATGCCGACCTTGAAGCATTGCACGGCTTCCTCAATCGCCGTGTGCGCCAAGCCTTGCCGCTTGGCGAGTTGCGCGATGTCGGCCAGGGCAGTGAGCCACAGCCCTTCGCTCAACTCGGCAAAGCGGGTGCAAAACTTGGCCTGCGCCGCCGCGTCACATTCGGCATAGCCGCCAAACAATCGCCCCAAAATATCGGCTGCGGCCTTGCGCGTTTCAAAATCCGGGTTGGCTATCGACAAGGTGGCAATGCGCGCACTGTCCAAGGTGAACCAGGACGGCAAATCCTGCGGGCGGTTCAGCAGCCAGACAATGGGGTTGTAGCGCGCCCCACCGACGGCCAGTTCCGGCGGCAAATCGACGGGCAAAATGGGGTTTGCGCTGGCGGCGCATTTTTCTGCCGCGACAAAAAACTGGTGCTGCCCAGCGTCCAGATGCTCGGCATTGCGCACCAGCCGCGAGGCGAAATCCAGCACCAGCGCGCAGCGCACCTCGCGGGTTTCCGCCACCTTGCGCATCAGGCCGGACAAGGTTTCCAGACTGACCGGCATGGCTCCGTCCTGCAATTTCAGGTTGAACAACTTGGTGGCCTGCTCTACCACGGCGGGTTCGTTGGGATAGGGGCGCACGCCGTCGATGGGGTCATACACCAGCAGCAGGCGGTAATCCTGGCGTTGCAACACGCCCCACAAGCAGCGCAGCAGCGGCACCAGGGTCAGCTTGTTGCCCATCGGCAGCAAAAAATTGTCGCGGATATTGCCCGACAACACGAACTGCGAACGAATTGGCAACAGGCGCTCGATGTCCTGCGCCCAGCGCGGGGTGAATTTTTCCATGACACGCCTCCCGAAAATAAAAAGACGCGGCATTGTAGCCGCGTCGTCGGGGTTTGTGCGCAGGGGGCTGCGGCGTTATTTCACCACCGGCAAGCCCGCTGCTTTCCAGGCAGTCATGCCGCCGCTGACATTGCTGACCTGGGTAAAGCCTTCATTTTGCAACAGGGTGACGGCCTTGGCCGAGCGTCGCCCGGAACGGCAGATTACCGCTACCGGCTGGTTTTTGTAGGCCGCCAATTCGGGCAAACGTTGCGCCACTTCCCCCAGTGGAATCAAGTGAGCCATGGGTGCATGTCCCTCGGCAAATTCATCCGGTTCGCGCACATCCAGCAGCAATCCGCCCTGCTGTACCAATGCCTGTGCCTGATGCACGCTAATGCCGGCGGGCGGGTTGAAGTACTGCCACGCGACGAAGGCGACCAACAACACGGTAATGAGGTTAAACAACTTATTGGTGTTGAATTTCATGATGGGCGGAATGAAGACATCGTGTTAGGGCGCGGCACTTTAAACAGCACGTGGCAAAAGTGCAAGGCATAAGCGGCGAACGGTTATGATTGCGCGCCCAGCACCGTCAACAAGGTGTCGCCGTGATACAGCAACGGCAGGCGCGCGCGCAGCCAGGGGGGGATATGTTGCGCTTGCAGCCATTTTTTCAGGCTATGGTGATGCGGGTCATGGGGGTGCAGGCGCAAGGTTTCGCCACCCTGGCGCAGGCGCAGGGTGAGCGGTGCATCTGTGGGCAAAGGAATCTGTAGGTGCGAATTTATTCGCACGTTTTCGCCCGTCAGATGTGCGAATAAATTCGCATCGACGGTTTTGAAATGAATGCGGGCGTTCAGTGGCGGCCAAGGCAACTCGCTTTCGCCCTGCCAGGTCAGGGAAAAATGGCCGTCAACCTCCGGCAATTGCGGCAAGGCGTACACCTCACCCCGATAGCGCCGCACCTGCCAGCCGCCGTATTCCACACACACCTGGGCATCCTCGCGCGCTGTCAGCAGTTGGTGATGCAAGTCGGCCAGCCGGGCACTGGGTGGCATGGGCGCGCCGCAACGATCCAGAAAATAGCGCAACAGGTTTTTGCCGCGTGCGGCGGACAAACCCTGCAAACGCGCCAGCGGCAAGGTGGCACCACACGCACCGCCATCCAACGCCGCCAGTTCATCCAGCAAGCTCGCCGCCTCGGCAAAATGCTGCGCACTGCGCGTCAGGGTTTGCCGATAGCCGGGGAATTTGTCTGCCAATAACGGCATCACCTGCTGGCGCAGAAAATTGCGGGCGTAATGTGGGTCGGCGTTGCTTTCGTCCTCAATCCATTGCAGGGCATGGGTTTGGGCGTAATTGAGGATGGC
>DHYQ01000050.1:9060-10098 GCA_002414205.1 Gallionellaceae bacterium UBA5126
AAGGCCGCTCGACGCAACTGGCGCGCGGCTGCTTCCACACCCCACTCCGCCCGCAACGGCGCGACCTCCACGCGCTCGATGCGCAGCGGCACGCCCCACGCCAGACACAATTGCGCACAAAATTTCGCCCAGGCGTTGGCGTTGGGACTCAAGCCATGATGCACATGCAGCGCCGACAGCGACCACGCCTGCGCCGGGGCGAGTTGGCACAGCCAGTGCAGCAGCACCACCGAATCCACACCGCCACTCAGCCCGACCAGAATATGGCTGCCGGGGGGCAAATCGGGCAACTCAGGGTGCATGCGGGCCGCCCGGTGGTTGCGTGATCAGGAGTTGCCGCACCACGGCATCTGCCCCGGCACGGTTGAGGTGATCGCCGTTGAAATACCAAGCCTCGCCGTTACGCGCCGCCCAGCAGCGTTGCGCATCGCACAACACGCTGGCGGGGTCAAAGGTGGCGATGGCGGGGAATTCGCCCAACAGCGTGTCGAGTTGCTGGTGAACGGCGGCACTGCGTGCCTGATAGGCGGCGCGGTCAATGGCGCACGGGCTGCGCGGCGACAAAGGCACATAACCGGGGCGATAATCGAAACAGGACTGGATGCCGAAATCCAAATCCGGCAAATCCTGCAACAGCACCAGATGCTTGCCGCTGCGCTGCAACTTGTCCAGCACGGCACGGCCATTGGCGACAAAGCCTTGCGCGGCCTCCAGTGTCAACGGCGCGGGCAAGCGCCAGCCGTTGCCGGACTCGGCAAAATGCCCACTGGCTAGGTAACTCCAGTGCCCGACGACATAAATCGTGTGCAAACTCGGCTCGGCCAGCACGGCGGCCAGCACCTGTTGCTGTTTGCGGGCGCAATCATTTTTGCCCTGAAAATCCGGCCCAACAAAGGGCAAACAACCCCACGCGCCCAAGTTCAGCACGCTGGTCTGCGGCAACTGCGCCGCCAGACTTTGGTAATACTGATTGCTGTTGGAATCGCCAATCAGCGCCACTTCCGGCGGGCGATTTTGCGACAGCAAACAGGCATCCAG
>DHYQ01000049.1:0-1175 GCA_002414205.1 Gallionellaceae bacterium UBA5126
ATCACGGTGTTTTTGAAATCCACGGTGCGGCCTTGGCCGTCGGTCATGCGCCCGTCGTCCAGCACTTGCAGCAGCACGTTGAACACGTCGGGATGGGCTTTTTCCACTTCGTCCAGCAGAATCACACTGTACGGCTTGCGGCGCACGGCTTCGGTCAGGCCGCCGCCTTCGTCATAGCCGACATAGCCGGGTGGCGCGCCAATCAAGCGCGATACGGAATGTTTTTCCATGTACTCGCTCATGTCGATGCGAATCAGGTGGTCTTCCGAATCGAACATGAAACCGGCCAGCGCCTTGCACAATTCGGTTTTACCCACGCCGGTGGGGCCGAGGAACAAAAAGGAGCCATACGGGCGATTGGGGTCGCTCAAACCGGAGCGCGAACGGCGAATGGCGTCCGACACCAGCCGCACGGCCTCGTCCTGTCCGACTACGCGCTCGTGCAGTTTTTCTTCCATCTTCAACAACTTGTCGCGCTCGCCGGTCATCATTTTGGACACGGGAATGCCGGTGGCGCGGCTGACCACTTCGGCGATTTCTTCCGCCCCGACCTGAGTGCGCAGCAAACGGTTTTTCGGTTTATCGCCGCTAGATTCGGCGCGGGCGGCTTCTTTCAGGCGCGCTTCCAGTTGCGGCAACTTGCCATATTGCAACTCCGCCACCTTGTCCAGTTTGCCTGCGCGTTGCAGTTGCACGATTTCGGCGCGCACTTGCTCGATTTCTTCCTTCAGTTGCGCCGTGCCTTGTGCCGCGCCTTTTTCCGCCTTCCAGATTTCTTCCAGATCGGCGTATTCGCGTTGCAGTTTGGCGATTTCGTCCTCCAGCAGCGCCAGACGTTTTTGCGAGGCTTCGTCCTTTTCGCGCCTCACCGCTTCGCGCTCGATTTTCAACTGAATCAAGCGGCGATCCAGCTTGTCCATGACTTCCGGCTTGGAGTCGATTTCCATCTTCACCCGCGAGGCGGCTTCGTCAATCAGATCAATGGCCTTGTCCGGCAAGAAGCGGTCGGTGATGTAGCGGTTGGACAACTCGGCGGCAGCGACGATGGCCGGGTCGGTGATTTCCACGCCGTGGTGCAACTCGTATTTTTCCTGCAAGCCGCGCAGGATGGCGATGGTCGATTCCACGCTCGGCTCATCCACCAGCACCTTTTGGAAACGCCGCTCCAGCGCGGC
>DHYQ01000049.1:1262-7483 GCA_002414205.1 Gallionellaceae bacterium UBA5126
CGTGCCAGGGCCGGTTTCAGCATGTTGCCCGCGTCCATCGCGCCGTCGCTCTTGCCCGCGCCGACCATGATGTGCAGCTCGTCGATGAACACGATGTTCTTGCCTTCGTCCTGTGCCAATTCCTTCAGCACATTCTTCAGACGCTCTTCAAACTCGCCGCGATATTTCGCCCCCGCCAGCAAAGCCGCCATGTCCAGCGAGAGTACGCGCTTACCTTTCAGCGTTTCCGGCACTTCGTCGTTGACGATGCGCTGCGCCAAGCCCTCCACAATCGCGGTCTTGCCCACGCCGGGTTCGCCGATCAGCACCGGGTTGTTTTTGGTGCGGCGTTGCAGCACCTGAATGGCGCGGCGGATTTCGTCGTCGCGGCCTATCACCGGGTCGAGTTTGCCCTGGCGGGCGCGCTCGGTCAGGTCGAGGCAGTATTTTTTCAGCGACTCGCGCTGGCCTTCAGCTTCGGCATTTTCTACCGTCGCGCCACCGCGCACCGCGTTGATGGCGGCTTCCAGCGCGGCCTTGCCCACGCCGTGTTGCTTCAGCAAACGACCGGCTTCGCCCTTGTCGTCGCAGGCGGCCAGCAAGAACATTTCCGAGGCAATGAATTGGTCGCCGCGCTTTTGCGCCGCCTTGTCGGTCAGGTTGAGCAAATTGCCCAAGTCGCGCCCGACCTGCACCTCGCCGCCGTGGCCGTCGATTTTGGGCAAACGCTCGATGGCCTGCGTCAGCGCCGTTTTCAGCGCCGCCACTTGCCCCCCGGCCCGCGCCAGCAACGCCCCGCCATCGGGATCGTCGGCCACGGCCTTCAGCAAATGCAGCGGTTCGATGAATTGATTGTCCGCCCCGACCGCCAGACTTTGGGCATCAGACAGGGCTTGTTGCAACTTGGTCGTAAACTTGTCAAAACGCATGATGGTTCTCCATGAAGGGCGGACACGGCTGTGTCCCGATGCGCCGAATATGAGGAAACCAGCAGGGTTTTAAAGGGGGCCTGCCGGATAATTTTTGGGCCCCTCAAAACAGGCGGTGCAGCAACCAGACGCAGGCCAGAAACAGCCAGACATATCCCAGCGGCAACTGGTCGCGCCAGTATCGGGCCCGTGGGGTGTCAGCGGCCAGCGGTCTGCGACAGGCAGACACGCCGCCCCAGAACAGGGCCAGCGCCAGCACCAAATCCCAAGCCAGACGGGGCTGGTGGTAAGTGGGCATGCTGAAAGCCAGCATCCAGGCCAGTTGCAACGCGGCGGCCTGCTTCAGGCGCCAGCGCAAATGTTGACGGGCACCCAACAGGGGGCGCGTCATACCGGCAGGCTCAACAACCGGCGGCGGAGAAGGATAACGGCGAGCATAGGCATAACCCGCCAGCGCCGGCAGAAAAAATACCCAGTTCAAATCTAATGCCAGCGACAGCCGGTGCAGCCCTTGATTCCACACCGGCGGGACAAGCTGCCCCATCAGCCAAACACCTAGCACACAACCGGCGGTCAAACTCAATCCCAGCCAAAACGCCTGTCGCGGCCTGGGTGCTTGCCAACTGCCCGTCAAATTGGCGAACAGGGTGAACCACAGCTTGAGCCAGCCAGTGAGTACCACCAGCAGCAGCAGTTGCAATAAGCAAAACTGCACCAGCGCCGACACGGCATCACTTAACATTGGGGGTAAAGGACGGGTATCCATTGCCAACCAAGTCCCAACGACACTGGGCAACAGCGCCAGCGCACCGCCTGCCAACATCGGCCATGAGAAGGGCGGAAAACAGAAAGGGAACGGCGGCACGGGCCGCTGGCGGCGGTGCCAGTAGAACGGCAGGCCCACCAAAGTGCTGACCAGTGCCGCCGAGAGCAGCAGCGCCAGCAGGGTAAATGGCACGAAATCGGTACGAATACCGCCCAGCCAGTCAAACCACACCAGCCCGGACAAGCCCCCAATCAGCGTTGCCAGCAGCACTGCCAAAGACCCGCGACACACGCGCCAGTGCGTCAGCAGGGCAACCAGCAGCAGCCACAACCAGATAGGGGTCATGTCGCGCACCGCTATCGTGCCCAAGTCTTCAGTCGGTCATGACGCCACGGACTTTGAGGGCATCACCGATGGCGTAAAAGTGCCCACCAGCGACGTGATGCAGGCTACGCATGGCGGGATCGGCTTCCTCGAACAGCCAGTGACCATCGTGAAACACCCGACTATCCGCCCAAGCCGCCACCACCTCGGCGATAAACAAGTCATACACCTGTTCGTTATGCGGCTCGGAGATCACCTTGCAAACCAACCAGGCCGCGCAGCCCTCAACAAACGGCAAATCCTGCCCGGCCAACTCGAACAAAGTCGCGCCACAATGCGCCAGCTTCTCCGGGTCATCTTTCAAACTGACATTACCCAAGGCATGCGTCATCTTCAATTGCCCTGCCGTCGGCACCTGTATCACCAAGCGCCCACTGCGCTCCACCAACGTCCGGGTACGCGCCGATTTATCCAACACAATCGTCAACTTCGGCGGCGTAAAGTCCAGCGCACAACACCAAGCCGCCGCCATCACATTACTCATCCCCGCATGCCGTGCCGACACCAACACCGTCGGGCCGTGATTCAGCAAGCGCGTGGCTTTATCCAGGGGAACGTAAGCAAGATAAGGATTCATGGCATGGCCTCCAAAATGAGCACTCGAACGGCAAAAAACGGCGGCGATAATAGCATGAAAGCCAAATTGGCCTGCCGATGGGCCGAGTCATCACACCACGGCAGACGCCGCTCGATTGTAACCCATCCCAACACCCAAGCCGCCGCTGCAACACGCTCAGCGGCGGCTTGGATGGTTTGCACGTTCAGCATGTTGGCTCCTGAAAAATGAATGGGGTGGGTTAATCCGTTCGCACACCCTCATCGAAAAATACGCCCCCGCCCAAAACCACCGTCGCAGGCTGGCGGTGAGCGCAGCGAACCCCAGCAAGGCTGCGTTTCCGGCGCGAAAATATCCGGTCAGAAGACAGTGTCACCATGAGCACATTCAGAAAGGAAATACACCGCGTTAATTGCCCACCTGTGCCTGTGTCCAGTCCAATACGACAACGAGCAATTGCGCAACCCAAGCCACATCGGGTCCGGGGAGCATTTCTTCCCCGTAGCGATATTCCACCGCGTAAGGTGTGATGCTGGCCAAATCATCCAGTGCAACCGGAAGCGCGCAACCGACTTGCACCAATTGGCGGCTAATTCAAACAAATCATGGGTGCGGCGGAAAAGCACGCCTTGGGTCAGCAATACCGCTTTCAAGCTTTTTTACAAGGCCTGTTGCGCATGGAAAAAAGCCAACGCCAGACGAATGTGCGGCATGGCGCTCAACGCCTGAAAAGCCGCCGCATCATCCCGCGCCAACTGCAAAAAGCGCTGGGCTTCGCCGTGAGAATTATTCATGCAGCACCCGCCCTTCCCGGTTGGCCCAATAGGGCAAGGTGCCGGGCACTTGGCTGCGGGCCTGCATTTCCTGTTCGGAATACAGCAACACGTCCACTCCGACACCCAAGCCACCGATGGCACGGCGCAGGCGCACGTATTCCGCCCGCTTGTCAGGCATTTCCTGCGCCACCACCAACAAATCCAGATCGGAATCCTCGGTCGCCGTGCCGCGTGCGTAAGAGCCGAACAAAATCACCCGCACCGGCGAACTCGCCGCCGCTGCAACCCGCTCGGCGGCGGCTTGGATGGTTTGCATGTTCAGCATGTTGGCTCCTGATAAATGAATGGGGTGAGGCAATCCGTTCGCACACCCTCATCAAAAATACGCCACCGCCCAAAACCACCGTCGCAGGCTGGCGTTAAGCGCAGCGAACCCCAGCAAGGTTACGTTTTTGGTGCGAAAAAAGCTGGGGTTCGTGCCTTACCCCAGCCTACCGATCTACGTAGTCGGCAGCTTCCTTACAAGATCGATAATAGATGTTCTGGGATGATTACGAAGCCTGAAAACTGGGTAGCTTCCGTGTGGAGAAACGCTTGGTATTGGCAGTTCCGCGCTACGACGAGAACCGCTTTTTCGAGGCTGATTGCGTGGCTTGAAGCTCACAACACCAAAAAAGATATAGTCATCTGAACAAGCTTTAACAAAACGCAATACACTCACAGCCCATTCTATAAAAAAACGACCGGACTCAATCTGCCTTAAAGCTTTCGACTCACCAGTTGAGGTTTTCATTTCAATTGCGACAACATAAAACTTATCGTCCACTTGCGCCACAACTAAAGCATCGTTTACTTGGCGAATACCTTGGGTTTCAAAGGTAAAAAATGGAAAAACATTCTGCCCTTTCTGATCGAGAGAGAATGCGGTCGATTGACAACCCCCGATCTCGAACAAGCTGTTGCCCGCTTCTGGTTCCTGTATTCTCCAGAAATTGCCACTTCGTTGAAGTTTGAACTCGGAACATATCAATGTATCGAAAGAGTTAACTAATGTCCTGGAGCAAGTCATACCCCCACCTCTTTATCCGCTCCGTGCAGATTATTTTGGTAGGAATAATATATGTCATCGCTTGTATCATTGAGCGAGTGGATTTCTTTATCAAAAGTTTCAGCCTCTATTCCTTCAGCATGATTTATTTGCATTGGAGTGATGGTACGATCACTGAACAGCCAAGCAGAAACTTTTTCCGGCACCAGAAGCTCTTCTTCGCTATAACCGTATCTTTTCATTAAGATTTTTTGCACAGATGCTGGATTCGACAACATAATGAGCGAGTTTATTTCACGCACCAAATAGTCACTATGGGTACTTACCACTACGCGTAATCCGCTATTTACCAGTCGTGCCAACAACCGTGCGAGGCGACGCTGGTTGCTGGGATGCAAATTCAACTCTGGCTCGTCTATCATCAAAACGTCGCCAGGCTGCGCGTCGAACTCTAGATAAGCCCAAAAACCAAAAAGACTTTTCACTGTCGACGAAGTGAGGTGCAAACCCAGCTTGGGAGGGATATCTCCATCACCACGCTTGAGCTTGTAAGGCGTGAAACTAATATCACCCTCTGCGTCTACCTCGTATCGTCCACCAATTATTTGTTTAATCTCTTCGGCCAAGCTATGGAATGGGCCCTTTTTCTTTTTGCGAATCTCCGGTAAATCATTAAGCCAGTCAATGTAGTCTGCAATAGGCTGCGCGTAACGAGAACTAATCACATCCTGAATCAATTGCCCAATGTCTATTTTGCCGTCTTTTTTTGCTGCATGATGCAATAAGGCCGAACGACGGGTAGCTAATTCACTATAAAAAAGATGCAAGCCATTACGTTCGGCAGGCATTAAAAATACATTGCGACGCGATGGCGTCCCAATGAAGTGACGAGCAATAGCATTTGAAATAAAACTCTCTGTATCAGGAAAATTTGCAAGCTGTACGATTTGCACTTGATTAGCACCTGCCGGTTTAGTCAAACGTAACACCTCATTTTTGTCGCGCCCAAGAACCAGTTTTATTTCCAGCGGTCGTGCTATGGCCTGTGCTGTGAGTTGCCCAATATCAACCTCCCAGTCGAACCGACTGCCCTGAAAAAATTCCGGCGTACTGTTAAATACCTTAGGCAAACTGCGTGCAATTGACTGATCAATCATCGTCAACAACCGTTTGCCGTGGCTATTGGACCACTCTGCCATATCCCAAGTTGCCTGGCCTTCACGAGCCAACTCCTTTGTCAATTCCTCCATCTCAGGCAAACGATTCAAGCGCAACGCTGTAAGGAAAGCGTACAGGGCATAAAGTACCCAAGTTTTTCCCGTATTGTTCTGCCCACAAACTATGGTTAGTGGCTTAAACTCTATTGAGCCCGCATCCTTACCCAAGCAACCAAGCTTGGAGGGAGAAAAATGCCAACTGACCAGTTCTAGACGTTGCGTATTTGTATCGTGTGTTGTCATAGTGTCACCTACCTAAGTTTATTCTCATGCGCATTTCAAAATTACCAACAAGGTGAAAACAATCCCCGCTCAGGACTAGTATTACCGACTAATCGGCTTATACCGAATCCGTTTTGGCTTGGCTCCCTCTTCACCCAGCCGCTTCCGTTTGTCCGCTTCGTATTCCTGATAGTTGCCGTCGAAGAAGGTCCATTTGGAGTCGCCTTCGCAGGCGAGGATGTGGGTGGCGATGCGGTCGAGGAACCAGCGGTCGTGTGAGATCACGAGTACGCAACCGGCGAATTCGATCAGGGCATCTTCCAGCGCGCGCAGCGTTTCCACGT
>DHYQ01000060.1:0-1935 GCA_002414205.1 Gallionellaceae bacterium UBA5126
CCGATGAACACGCCGAAGTCAGTGATGGACTTGATTTGACCGCGTACTTTGTCGCCCTTCTTGTGGTTGGCTTCAAAGTCGTCCCATGGGTTGGAGCGGCATTGCTTCATACCCAAGGAGATACGACGACGTTGTTCGTCGATTTCCAGAATCATCACTTCTACTTCGTCGCCCAAGGCAACGACCTTGGAAGGATGAACGTTCTTGTTGGTCCAATCCATTTCGGACACGTGCACCAGACCTTCGATGCCTTGCTCGATTTCCACGAATGCACCGTAGTCGGTCAGGTTGGTCACCTTGCCGAACAGACGGGTGCCTTGTGGGTAGCGGCGAGCCAGACCATCCCAAGGATCTTCGCCCATTTGCTTGATGCCCAGGGACACGCGGTTCTTTTCTTGATCGAACTTCAGTACCTTGGCTTCAACTTCTTCGCCCACGGTCAAAACTTCGGAAGGATGCTTCACACGACGCCATGCCAGGTCGGTGATGTGCAACAGGCCGTCAATGCCGCCCAGGTCAACGAATGCACCGTAGTCGGTGATGTTCTTGACCACGCCCTTGACGATTGCGCCTTCCTTCAGGGTTTCCATGATGGCTTCACGGTCGGCACCCATGGTTTCTTCCAGCACGGCGCGGCGGGACACCACCACGTTGTTGCGCTTGCGATCCAGCTTGATCACCTTCAGCTCCATCACCTTGTTTTCGTAAGGTGTGGTGTCCTTGACAGGACGCAGATCCACCAGGGAGCCAGGCAGGAACGCGCGGATGCCGTTCACAGTGGCGGTCAGACCACCCTTGACCTTGCCGCTGACGAAGCCTTCCACGATGGTGCCTTCTTCCATGGCCACTTCCAGGTCGTGCCATGCAGCCAGACGCTTGGCCTTTTCACGCGACAGTTTGGTTTCGCCGTAGCCGTTTTCCAGCGATTCGATCGCCACGGTAACGAAGTCACCGGCTTGCACTTCCAGTTCGCCCTTGACGTCCAGGAATTCTTCCACGGGGATCAGGCTTTCGGACTTCAGGCCGGCATTCACCACCACAACGTTGTGATCCACACGCACCACTTGGGCGGTGATCAACTCACCTGCACGCATTTCCTTGCGTGTCAGGCTGTCTTCAAACATGGCGGCAAAACTTTCAAACTCGGTTGCTGTATTCATTGGTAATACCTACAAATTCTGCTTGCGCAGAGGGTTGGTTGATAAAAACCCCGTTTCAGGCGGGGCGTTTTTTGCAGCGAGCCAGTACGAAAGCCACGGCGGACGGGATGTCCATGTGCGTGGTGTCCAACAGTACGGCCTCTGCAACCTGTTGCAGGGGGGCGCTGCTACGCTGTGTATCGCGGGCGTCGCGGGCCTGGATGTCCTGCAAAAGGGCGGCGATATTAGCATCTATGCCCTTGTTTTTCAACTGCTTATAACGTCTTTCGGCGCGCGCTTCGGCGCTGGCGGTGAGAAAAATTTTCAATTCCGCATCGGTAAACACCACCGACGCCATATCACGCCCATCCGCCACCAGTCCCGGTGCACGGCGGAAGGCGCGTTGCTTGGCCAGCAAGGCGGCGCGCACCAGCGGCAGGGCGGCGATTTGCGAGGCGGCCTTGGCACAGGCTTCGCCGCGCCACGCGCCATCCAGCAGCACGCCATCCAGCCAGACATCTTCCCCGGCAAAGCGAATGTCCAAGCCGTCGGCCAGCGCCGCCACGGCAGATTCAGCGGCCAAATCCAGGCCATCGCGCAGCGCAGCGGTTGCCAGCAAGCGGTACAGCGCGCCGCTGTCCAGATAGTGATAGCCCAGTGTCTCGGCTACGCGCTGCGCCACCGTGCCCTTGCCGGAGGCAGACGGGCCGTCCACGGCAATCACCGGCACCGCTTGGGTCACTTCGGCAAAGCGAGCGAAGTATTCCGGGAAAGTCTTGGCGACGCAGTTGGGTTC
>DHYQ01000060.1:2027-2614 GCA_002414205.1 Gallionellaceae bacterium UBA5126
CGGTGGTCGTCATAGGTGTCAATTGCGGCGGGCAGGGCATTCAGCGCGGGGGCATTGGCGGGTGGCGTGATGCGAATGTCATCCGCGCCTTCTTCCACGGTTGCTCCGACCTTGCGCAATTCGGTCGCCATGGCGGCGATGCGGTCGGTTTCCTTGATGCGCCAACTGGCGATATTGCGCAGCGTGGTCGTGCCATCGGCAAACAGCGCGGCCACGGCCAAGGTCATGGCGGCGTCGGGAATGTGGTTGCAGTCCAGATCAATGGCGTTCAGGCGACCGGAGGCCGGGGCACGGGCGCTCATCCAGTTGTCGCCCATTTCAATTTGTGCGCCCATCAGCGCCAGTGCCTCGGCAAAGCGCACATCGCCCTGAATGCTGTCGCGGCCCACGCCATTCACCCGCACCGGCCCGCCGCCAATCGCCCCTGCCGCCAGAAAATACGACGCCGACGAAGCATCGCCTTCGACGTAGGTGATGCCGGGCGATTGGTAGCGCTGCCCGCCGAAAATCACAAAGCGTTCCCAGCCCTGGCGCTGCACCTGCACGCCAAAGCGCGCCATCATCGCCAAGGTAATTTCGATGTACGG
>DHYQ01000060.1:2768-19904 GCA_002414205.1 Gallionellaceae bacterium UBA5126
CCTCCGGGAGAGGGGTTGGGGGAGAGGGTGGCTGGATCGCCAACGGCGGGAAGCCCGGATTGCCGAGGTAATCAATGCGCGCCCCCAGTTGCCGCAGCGCGTCCACCAAATCGCCAATCGGGCGCTCGTGCATGCGCGCCACGCCGGACAATTCATACTCGCCCCCGGCCAGCGCCAGCACCGCCGTCAGCGGGCGAAACGCCGTCCCGGCATTGCCCAAAAACAACTTGGCCGCCTTGACCGGAAACATCCCGCCGCAGCCGGTAATCACAAAGGTATGCGTATCGCGCTGTTCCACCGCCACGCCCAGCGCTTGCAGCGCCTCCAGCATGCGCGCCGTGTCATCCGACAACAGCACATCGCGGATTTCCGTCGTGCCACTCGCCAGCGCCGCCAGCAGCAGGGTTCGGTTGGAAATGCTCTTGGAGCCGGGCAGATTCACGCTGCCTTGTGCCGTCAGCAGCGGCGGAATATCCAGAAAGTCCAATTTATTCATCCTGTCTCAATCGTTGAAGCCCGCCCGGCAACCGCGCCGGACACAAAGGGCGCGATGATACCGCATGTCAGCCCGTTCGCCGATGCACCGTGTAGCGTACCGACGATCTTCAAGCGCAATGATGGAGGTCAGTTAGTCAGCCGGAAATTTACCGAGCGGCGGCGGAGATGGCCGATTTCAAGCAGGCGGCGAGGGCTTCTTCGGTGCTGCCGCTGCCGCTGTTTTTTAGAAACCAGACTCAACGACCACCCCTTCACCGCACGGTAATGACCTTCCGCAGGACGCCATTCATGTGCCAATGCCTCCACCGCCTCCCCCATCTGCTCCTAGCGTGACTGGCTCTGGGTAGTGCGTTTGCCCCAGGTTGCCATCACCGCCAGTATCGGCCCCCAGCCTGGCCTTTGTCGCACAAGGCATGAATACCCATCAGCCCGGCCTAGACCGCCACCCTGAAAAACACCGGCACAGCAGTGCTCATTCTGAGTAGTCTGGTCATGGGCGGTACCACCCCCCCCAATTTACCCTGGCCTCCAGCAGTATCTGCATCAACCTCAGCAGTGGCAGCGCGACGGCATCGGTATAATCCGCGCCCCTGATAGATGGAGATTGGCATGATGCTGACCGAGCAGTTGATTTATCCCGACTGGGATGCGCCGCCCAATGTGCGGGCGTTTCAGACCACGCGTGATGGTGGCCTCAGCCTGCCGCCGTATGCCAGTTTGAATCTGGGCGACCATGTGGGTGATGCACCGTTGACGGTGATGCGCAACCGCATGTTGTTGAATGAGGTAGTGCCCAGCGAGCCGGTGTGGTTGGAGCAGGTGCATGGGGTGGTGGTGGCGGATGCGGGGCAGGCGGGCTGTCGGCCACGGGCGGATGCGTGTGTGGCACAGCGCGCCGGCGCGGTGTGTGTGGTGATGACGGCGGATTGTTTGCCAGTGCTGCTGTGTGACCGTAATGGCACGGTCGTCGGCGCGGCGCATGCCGGTTGGCGCGGGCTGCTGGAGGGGGTGCTGGAGACGACGTTGGCCGCCATGCAGGTGCCGCCCGGCGAGGTGCTGGCCTGGTTTGGCGCGGCCATTGGGCCGACGGCGTTTGAAGTGGGCGAGGAGGTGCGCACGGCGTTTGTGCAGCAGGATGCGGCGGCAGCCAGTGCCTTTGTCGCGCATGCGCCGGGCAAGTATCTGGCGGACTTGTACGCTTTGGCACGCTTGCGCTTGCATGCCCTGGGGGTGACGGCGATCAGTGGTGGTGAGCACTGTACCTACCGCGAGGCGGAACGCTTTTTTTCCTATCGCCGCGAGGGCGTCACCGGGCGGATGGGGGCGTTTATTTGGTTGGCTAAGTAATTTCAATAAACTTACAAATAAGGTCATGGTGCTGACAGGGATAAGGCTATAATCGCCCGCTAATTTATTCACGGGGGCGGTCATGACGTTGAGAATCTTGCTGTTGTTTGTCCTGCTGTTGTCCGGGCTGAGCGGCATTTCCTACGAAATTCTGTACGGTCGCATTCTGGGGGGCTTGCTGGGCGATCAGTTTGCCGTGTCCTCCGCCGTGTTGATTACCTTTTTGCTGGGCATTGGGCTGGGTGCGAAGTTTGCCTACCGGTTGTGGTCAAAACTGTGGCTGGTGGAGGCCGGGATTGGCCTGTATGGCATTGCCTTTGCCCTAGCGCACGACTTGCTGGAAACCCTGCTGTATCACGGTTTTGCCTTTTTGCCCGGATTGCCGGGTTCCATTCTGATGGGCACGTTGTTGTTGCTGTTGCCGGCGTTGTTGATGGGGTGCAGCGTGCCGCTGTTTGCCAGTTATCTGGCGCGCACGGGTGAAACTGACAGCTTTGCCGGGGTGTATGCGGTGTACAACTTCAGTGCCGCAGCCACCGCATTGCTGATTGAGTTTTGGCTGATCCGCCAGTTTGGTATCCGGGGTACCGTGCTGGTGTTTGGTGGCGTCAATTTGTTGATTGCCGGGGTGCTGAAATTCGGCGCTGCCGACATTGCCCGCCAAGCACCGCAGCAGGCCGAATTGCCCATCACCTTGCCGCGCCGCCATCTGTGGTCGCTGATTCTGATCAGCATGTCCTCGGCGATTTTCCAGTTATTCATGGTCAAGTTGAGCGAAATGATGTTTGGCCCGTTCCGCGAAACCTTTGCCATCGTGCTGGCCATCGTGTTGTTTGGCATTGCCCTGGGCTCGCATCTGGTCAAGCGTTGGCGGCTTAACTACACCACCTTGTTGTGGTTGAACCTGTTGGGACTGGGGCTGCTGCTGCTGAATTACGCGCCGTTGATGACCAGCTACGCCGAGTATTACCCCAGTTTGTCACGCATGGCACATTGGCTGCTGTGGTTGAAGGGCGCGATTCTGCTGATTCTGATGTTGCTGCCGTCGCTGACCTTTGGGGCGACCATTCCGGCCCTGCTGAATGAGGGTAATGAGGTGGCGCGCGAATCGGGGCAATTACTGTTCATTTCCTCGCTGGCCAATGTGGCCGGTTTTCTGCTGATGGTGTTGGTGCTGCATCAGTCTCTGGATTACGGCGTGATGGTGCTGGTGATGTCCGGGCTGGGGTTGGCCGCCTTGTTGCTGTATCAGGGCTGCTGGCAGAGTTGGGCGCCACGTGCGGTGGCATTGAGTGCCATGGGGTTGGTCGGTGCCAGTGCGGTACAGCAACATTGGCGTTGGGATGAGAACTTGCTCTACGTCAGCTACACCTCCTTCGTTTCCAGTCAGGACTTGCAACGCGACCGTAAGGCCTTGCAAAAACAGGAGAAATTCAAGGGCTATCAGGATGTGTTCTCCATTAACTGGAGTGATGGCGAGCCGTATTTTTTCATCAATGGCTATATCAGCATCCCCATGAACAACCCGTCGGAGAAAATGGTGGGGGCGATTAGCAGCATGGTGACGCCGAAAAACAACGAGGCGCTGGTGCTGGGCTTGGGCAGTGGCGGCACAGCCTCGGTGGTGGGGCAGTTGTTCGGGCACACCGATGTGGTGGAAATCAATCCGGTGGTGGTGGAGAACCAGTACCGCATGAAGCAATGGAACTTTGATATCGTCAATAATCCACGTGTCCACCTGGTGGTCGATGATGCCATTCACTACACCAAGATGGTGGAAAAGCAATACGACCTGATTCTGAATACCGTCACTTCGCCGATGTATTTCAGTTCATCCAAGCTCTATACCCTGGATTTTTTCCAGCAAATTCGCCGCCGCCTGCGTCCGGGTGGGGTGTACGTCACCTGGATGGATGGGCGCATTGGCGGCGAAGGGGCGCGCATCGTGGTGAAAACCTTGCAACAGCAATTTCCATATTGCACGGTTGCTTTTATCAAATCGGGTTATTTCCTGTTGCTGGCCTCCGATCAGCCGGTGCATTGGCAACACCCGGATGCGGTGGACAACGTGCCGGTATTGAAGAAAAACCTGACGCAAAATCTGGTGCTGCCACACTTGTTGGCCTACAACCTGCTCACCGACGAGGTGTACAAGCTGGTGCAGGATCCGAATATACCCATCAACCGCATCGACAATCCGGTGTTGGAATTCGAGATGGCGGATGCGCGCAAGCGTGATTTTGTTGAATTTCGTAAACCGCTGGTGGCCAGTTTGAGCTTGGATAAGGTGGCGAAACTGGTGGCGCCGGGGATGGAGTATGACCCGGTGGAACATCTGGCGCATGTCAGTACGGCGCTGGAAGCGTCCAGTATCAGTGATCGCCTGATGCAATTGGGGCGGCTGTATGTCAGTGATTTTCCCCTGCGTTTGAATGATGCCCAGTTGCTGATTTACGAGGTGTTGGCTAAACATGCCCAGACGGCGATGACCTACCATCGTTTAGCAGATGAGTACCGCAAACGGCAGCGCTTCAGCGAGGCGCTGGTGAATTACGAAAAAGCGCTGCAACTGGATCCCCGGCACCGTTTCAGTGAGTTCAATGTCGCGGCTTGTCTGGAAGCGCTGGGTGAATTGGAGCGCGCCAGAGCACATTACGTGGTGGCGGGGCAACAGGATCCGGCGGATGCGGATGTGCCTTACCGTCTGGCTAGACTGGATTTGTGGCGGGGCGATGCCGTGTCGGCCAGTCGGCAAATTGCCCGTGCCTTGAACATGCAGCCCACGGAGTTGGGCTGGTTGCTACGTGCCGACATCATGCTGAAACTGGGACAAACCGCGCATGCCATTGCCAGTTATCAGGCCGCATTGGCCCTGAATCCACAAAACTACAAAACCGAAGAAGCGCTCAGTCCGTATTTGCGGCGTTGGTAAGGCGGGCGAAGTGCTGGCGGGCGGTCGCCAGCGCTTGATCGAAAGCCGCTTCCAGCGCAGCATCGCTGCCGCGACAGCCCGCGACCACTTGCTCGGCCCAGTCGAGATAAGCCAGGCAGCGTGGCACCTCCCAGTTTGCCGGTGGATGTTGGTAGAGGTCGTTGATGTTGCAGATTTTGTCCGCCAGTTTGATGCGTTTGGCGGCGCGCGGTAGATGCGGCGCATGGTCAATCTGCAATTGTTTGCGCACCGCCTTGGGCAGGGATTTGTCGTCTGTCACCGCCTGCACCCAAGCACACACGCGCTCGCCAAAGCAGGTGTGCAATTCTTCCACGCTGGTTTGGGTATCCTCCAGCGTATCGTGCAGTACTGCCGCCATCAGAATCTCCACCTCCGTCACCTGTCCCACGTCGGCCAACAATTGAGCCACGCTAATCGGATGGTTGATATAGGGCGAGGCCGCACTGTCCTTGCGACGCTGGTCACGGTGTTTGTCCGCCGCAAAGGTAATGGCATGCAACAGTCTGGCGTGGCTCATGGCGTTTTTACAGGGGCGGCAGCGGGCGCGGCTTGCGCTCGTTGCTGACGGCCACGTAGGTCAGGGTGGCTTCGGTCACTTTGACGCAAATCAGGTTTTCGGGGTTGCGCTGGGCGTACACCTCGACGTTGACGGTAATCGAGGTGCGCCCGGTTTTAACGATGTGGGCATAGAAACTGACCAAATCGCCGGTAAACAGGGGCTGACGGAAGGTAAAGGCATTCACCGCCACCGTTGCCACACGCCCCTTGGCGCGCTGACAGGCCGGCACGCTCCCGGCCAAATCCACCTGCGACATAATCCAGCCGCCAAACACGTCGCCGGTGTAGCTGCAATCGGCGGGCATGGCAATCAGGCGCAAGGTGGGCTCGCCGGGGGGCAATTCGGTCAGCGGGGTGTCCATCAGAATCTTTCGTACAGTTTGGCAATCTGTTCGGCGTGCTGCTGGATGACCAGATTGCGCTTCAATTTCAGGGTTGGGGTCAAAAAGCCATTCTCGACTGTCCAGGGTTCCTGCAACAACAAGATGCCGCGCACATGGGCGTAAGCCGGAAAATCGCGCAAGTCACGGGCCATGCGCCGCAGGATGCGGCCTTGCACCCGGCTGTCGGTCAGCACCTCCGGCATGTCGGTACGCACGCCGATTTCCTGGGCAAATTCTTGCCAGGCAGCCGGGTTCAGCACCGCCAGTGCCACCAGATAATGCCGCCCTTCGCCAACGATCATGACTTGCTCGAACAGCGGATCCTGTAGCAGGGCTTGTTCCATGTCTAGCGGCGGGATTTTTTCGCCATTGGACATGACGATAATGTCTTTTTTGCGGCCAGTGATGCGGAGGTGGCCTTCCGGGCCGATTTGGGCGATGTCGCCCGTATTCAGCCAGCCATCTTCGCTCAGCATCTGGCGGGTGGCTTCCGGGTTATTCCAGTAGCCCAGCATGGTGCAAGCACTTTTCGTCCATAGCACCCCTTCGGCATCAAGGCGGATTTGCACGTCGCGGATGGGGTGGCCGACGGTATCCGGCTGGTTGTTTTCCGGGCGATTGGCGGCAATCACCGGGCTGGTTTCAGTCAAGCCGTAGCCTTGCAGAATGGGCAGGCCCAGCCCGACAAAGACGCGGGAGATTTCCGGGGGCAGGGCGGCGCCGCCGCTGATGGCGACGCGCAAACGCCCCCCCAGACGTTGCAGCACCTTGTCGGCAACCAGTGACTTGAGCAGCCCCCACAGCAGGAAGCTGGGATGCCAGGCACCGCGCCCTTGTTGATATTCAAAGCGTGCCCAGCCGGTCTCTACCGTGAGGTGAAATAACCAGCGTTTGATCGCGGAACCTTGTTCCAGCTTGTTGCGTACCGCCGTAAAAATGCGCTCATAGACACGTGGCACCGAGATCAATAGGGTAGGGCGCAGGTGTTGCAGGTCGTCGGACAAAGATTGTACCGAGCGGGCAAAAGCCACCGTGGTGCCGGTCATCATGGTGAGGTAATAACCCAGGGTGCGCTCGAAGGTGTGCGACAACGGCAAAAAGGACAGAAACAAGTCCTGATCGTTGACCATGAAGGTGTCGAGCGTGGCATGGGCATTGGTCAGGAGGTTGGCGTGACTGAGCATGACACCCTTGGCGCGCCCGGTGGTGCCGGAGGTGTAGATGATGGTGGCCAGCTTGCTGCTTTTGCAGGTGCGGCAGGATTGCAATTGTGCGGTTTCCGGTAGAAATTCCAGTGCGGATTGTAACCGTGGCTCACCGTGATCCGGCAGATTGCGCAGGCTGATAAAGCGCACGACGCCGGGCAAATGATCCCGTACAGTGCGCAAGCCATTCCATTGTTCAGCAGTTTCAAACAGCAGTACTTTGACGTCGGCATCGTTAATGATGTAGGCGATGTTGTCCGGTCGATCCACCGTGTATAGCGGCACCACGACCAGCCCCAGCCCCATCGCCGCCTGATCGAACATCACCCATTCCGGGCAGTTGCGCAGCATCAGGGCGACGCGGTCACCAGGTTGCAAATTCAGGCTGGCCAAGGCCACTTGCCAGCGCGCAACTTCTTGGCGCATGTCACGCCAGGTGTAGCTACGCCACTCGTTATGGCTGTAATAGCGGTAGGCAATGCGTTCCGGGGTGCGCTTGACGCGTTCCAGAAACAGGCCGTGCAGGGTGGCGGCTTGCGCCGGGGTAATCACATCTTGATAGGACATTGCGTTTCCTCTTTTGCCCGTGCCAGTGACTCAGGCGTTGGCCCGTAGCAACTGCGCGCTCAGTGCATCGGCTGGGGGCATGAGGTGCGGCCCCAAGGGGAAAATGGCGCGCCGCAGCCACCAGGCCATGCCGAGTGGCAAATTTTGCAAAAATGCCAGCAAGGTTTGTTGTTGCTGATACAGCATATCTTGCAAGGCCCATTCCAGCAGCGGCAGCTCAGCGGCGGGGCGATTGTTGTCTTCAAAGGCTTTGAGCGTGGCGGCGCTGGCATACAAACTGGCAAATAGTGCTGCCAGGCGGACAGACAGGTTGGGATGGTGGCGTGCTGTGCGAGTCGACTGCCAAATCATCGCGTCGCAGCACAAGGCATAAGCGGCGGAAAAACGAGTGATGCGTTGGTAATAACGCAAGGTATTCGGGCCGCCGGGGACGAGCATGCCTCGTCCGTCGGTGAGACCGAAAAAGCTGCTGCGTGCCAGATTGCTCAGGCTGTAGCGCAGATGCTCCCGTAGGGCTGCATCAAATTTCAAGGGCGCCATTTCTGGATTTTTTAGCTGTAGTGAGCTGATTTCACGGAATAAATAAGGGTGCAAGCGCAGCATGCCCTGTCTAAAGATGTCCTGTTCCGCCAGCGTTGCCGGGACCCCCTCCAGCCAGACTTGTTGCGGTAGTGGGTTGGGGTGGTCATTTTTTGCTTGGCGTAGCAGGCGATTGCTCAGGTGCAATAAAATGGCTTGTGGAACACAAGGTTGGGTGCCATGGTCGGTGGCGCTGGCGACCATTTTTAGCGTGGCTTCCAGCAAGTAGGCATGTGCCCGCGTGGACACAGGCGCCTCCGGGTGTTGTGCCAAGGCGCGCATTTCACCAACGTGGCGCGCCGCTTGCAGTAGCGGGCCGGCTTCCAGTCGTTGTGCTAAGTGCGGATCACAGCAGGCCACCGCCGAGACAGTGGCAACGTAGCCTTGTGTGGACAGCCCAGCACCCTCATTGTGGCAGAGTTGTGCAAAGGGGTGGGTTTGCAGGTGGTGCTCGACTTCTGCGGTGGCAGGGGGGATTTGTTGTTGTGCCTGACACAGCGGTTGCACGGCTTGCTGCATAAACGAAAGATCCTGATCGTTCAAGGTGGGCTTCGGTCGTGATAGCCAGGTTTTCCAATCCGGGTGTCCGTTGAATAAGCCACCTTCCCAGCTCTCCAAGCCCATTTCTGTCAGGGGAACGTCCAGCGGGGGTAAATTGCGCCGCAAGCGTCGATAAAACACGCCGCTCAACAGTTGGCGCCGCACATAAGGAATGCCGAGCAGGATGAAAAAGAGGCTGATGATGCCTGCGCAGAGCAGAATGGTTTCATCGGCGGGGCGTATCACGATGGCAAAAAGAAATAGGGTAAGTATCGCGCCCAAACCCCAGCCCGTCACGGAGGCGCGGAAAAAAGCCAGCCCCCAGGAGACCAATAAGGCAAGCATTAAAATCAATAAAATCATTTGGATATCTCCAATTTTTCTGTGCTGGCCAGCCGTCGTTTTGCGGTGGCGCACGCATTGCATGCAATTGCTGCACACAAAAAAACATATCTCGGTAAAATACTCAACTATAGCGCGCTACGGATGCCCCATCATGGGGCGGGAGCGAATGATAAACGATAAACGGGGAATGTAAGATGGATTTACCTGCACGCGATGGCGATGGTTATCTCGCCAACATGAATGACTGGAGTGAAGAGGTCGGCAAGGCCATGGCGTTGGCCGATGGGATTGAGTTGGATGAGGCAAAGTGGAGCCAAATTCTGCAAGCCCTTGAATATTACGAAGAATTTCAGTCGGTGCCACCGATTCGCAAGTTTGCCAAGCATATTGGCATTGATCAAAAAGAAATTTTCGCTTTGTGGATGACCGGGCCCATGAAGCCAATTACCAAATACGGTGGTTTGCCCAAGCCGACTGGTTGCGTTTGAAGTGCTGTCGTAGACCACTGCTGGCATGCTCCATGCCCGGAGCATGCCTTTTTATTTTTGTCGCGCGCTTTGGGGCTGCACGGGACAGTCGATAATCCAGTGCGCTCAGGTATAATGCCGCCCTTTGTATTTACCCGCTGGAGAAATCATGCCTGTTTACGCCTATCGTTGCAGCAGTTGCGATGCGCAACAAGATGTGCTGCAAAAACTCAGTGATGCCCCCCTGACCACTTGCCCGTCCTGTGGGCAAGAGACCTTTACCAAGCAGTTGGCGGCGCCCGGCTTTCAACTCAAGGGCAACGGTTATTACGTCACAGACTTCAAAAACAATAATGCACCCAAACCGGAATGCGCGCCTTGCGCGGCCAGTGGGCGCTGTCCCGTTGCGGGCTGATGTTTGAACGCCGTGCATTTACCCATCGACACCCTGCCACAGCGGGTTAAAAAATATCTGGTGACTGGCTTGCTGGTGTGGGTGCCGTTGGGCATCACCCTGTGGGTACTTGATCTGATTATCACCACTATGGATCAGACGCTGTTGTTGTTGCCGGCAAGCTGGCAACCTGATCGTGTGCTGGGGCTACATATTCCGGGCTTGGGAATCATCCTCACCACAGCCGTGGTGGCGAGCACCGGATTGTTGATGCGCAATGTGTTCGGTCAGCGTCTGTGGGAGCAGTCCGAGCGCGCCATGTTGCGAGTCCCCTTTGTCGGCAGTATTTACAAAGGCGTGAAACAAGTCAGTGACACGCTGTTGTCCGGCAATGGTAACTCCTTTCGTAATGTGTTGCTGGTGCGCTACCCGCATCCTGAAGCCTGGTCACTGGCTTTTCAAACCTCGGTGCCGGGCGAGGTGGAGGATCATTTGCCGGACGAGCATGTGGCGGTGTTCATTCCCACTACGCCCAGCCCGGTAAACGGTTTTTATTTTTTTGTGCGCCGCGCCGACATTATCGAGTTGGACATGTCCGTCGATGTGGCGCTACGTGCCATTGTTTCCATGGGGGTGGTGGCGGCTGCCGATCACGCCAAGAACTACTGTCCCTTGCCTCAATCTGATTTAACTCATTGATTATAGATATGCGTACACATTATTGCGGTACTCTGAATACCGACCAACTGGATCAAACTGTCAGCCTGTGCGGCTGGGCCCATCGTCGCCGTGACCACGGCGGGGTGATTTTCATTGACTTGCGTGACCGCGAAGGCCTGGCGCAAATCGTGTGCGACCCGGATCGGGCCGAGATGTTCAAGCTGGCGGAATCGGTGCGTAACGAGTTCGTGCTGCGCGTCACCGGCAAGGTGCGTCGCCGCCCGGCAGGCACCACCAACGCCAACATCACCAGCGGCGAAATCGAAGTGCTGTGCCACGAAATCGAAATCCTGAACGTGGCCGTCACCCCACCGTTCCAACTGGATGACGAAAATCTGTCGGAAAACGTGCGCCTGACCCACCGTGTGGTGGATTTGCGCCGTCCGCAAATGCAGAAAAACATGATGCTGCGCTACAAGACCGCCATGGCCTTCCGCCGCTTCCTGGACAGCCGGGGCTTTATCGACATCGAAACGCCGATGTTGACCAAATCCACCCCGGAAGGCGCACGCGACTATCTGGTGCCGTCTCGCGTCCACGCCGGTGAGTTTTTCGCCCTGCCGCAATCGCCGCAGTTGTTCAAGCAAATGTTGATGGTGGCGGGTTTTGACCGCTATTACCAAATCACCAAGTGCTTCCGCGACGAAGATTTGCGCGCCGACCGCCAGCCGGAATTCACCCAGATTGACTTGGAAACTTCGTTCCTGAACGAAGCGCAAATCACCGCCATGACCGAAGAAATGGTGCGCACGGTGTTCAAGGAAGTGCTGGACGTAGCGCTGCCTAACCCCTTCCCACGCATGACCTATGCCGAAGCCATGTCGCGTTTCGGCTCCGACAAGCCGGATTTGCGCGTCACACTGGAATTGACCGAAGTGACCGACGCCGTCAAGGACGTGGCCTTCAAGGTGTTCGCTGGCGTGGCGAATAGCGAAGGCGGTCGCGTGGCCGCGCTGCGCGTGCCCGGTGGCGAGTCCTTCAGCCGGGGTGAAATCGACGAATACACCAAGTTCGTCGGCATCTACGGGGCCAAGGGTCTGGCCTACATTAAGGTCAAGGATGCCAGCCAGTTGAATGAAACCGGCTTGCAATCGCCTATCGTCAAAAACCTGCACGAAACCGCGCTGCGCACGATTATCGAGCGCACCGGCGCGCAAAGCGGCGACATCATTTTCTTCGGCGCAGACAAGGCCAAGGTGGTCAACGATGCACTGGGCGCACTGCGCAGCAAGATCGGCCACGAAAAGGGCTACACCAACGGCAAGGCTTGGGAGCCGCTGTGGGTGGTGGATTTCCCCATGTTCGAGTACGACGAGGACAGCAAGCGCTGGACGGCCTGTCACCATCCCTTCACCGCGCCCAAGGACGAGCATCTGGCCTTCCTGGAAAGCGACCCCGGTCGCTGTCTGGCCAAGGCTTACGACTTGGCGCTGAATGGCTGGGAAATCGGCGGCGGCTCGGTGCGGATTCACAAGGAAGAAGTGCAATCGCAAGTGTTCCGTGCCCTCAATATCGGCGCGGAAGAAGCCGAGCTGAAATTTGGCTTCCTGCTGGACGCACTGCGCTACGGCGCGCCACCCCACGGCGGCCTGGCCTTCGGTCTGGATCGCATCGTCACCATGATGACCGGTGCCGAGTCGATTCGTGACGTGATTGCCTTCCCCAAGACGCAACGTGCGCAATGTCTGCTGACCCAAGCGCCTAGCCCGGTGGATGAAAAGCAACTGCGCGAACTGCACATCCGGCTGCGCCAGCAACCAGCGGCTCAGGCCTAATTCCCCGGCGGGTCGGCAACGGCCTGCCTTTTTTAACTTGCAATTGAGGATAACGCGATGTCCATGATACGTTTTGTTTTGTTGGCCCTGCTGGTGTGGCTGGGCGCGTTCAATCTGGCCCAAGCTGTTGATAACCATGCAGCGGCCACCCCCATTGTCAGCATCACGCTGGCCGAATTGCCGCCCGAAGGTCGAGATACCTTGGTGCTGATTAAGAAAGGTGGCCCTTTCCCGTATGACCGCGACGGTATCGTGTTTGGCAATTTTGAAGGCGTGTTGCCGAAACAAGCACGTGGCTATTACCACGAGTACACCGTGCCCACCCCCGGTGCCCGTACCCGTGGCACACGTCGCATCATCAGTGGCAAGCCCGGCGAATACTATTACACCGCTGACCACTACCAAACTTTCAAGCGGATCAAGGAATGAGCGTTCAGGTACTGGCACAGCAATTGCACGAGCTGGCGCAATGCGGCAGTTACCGCTTGCATAACAGCGAGTCTGATTTACAGGCGGCTGCCGAGTCCGCCGGTTTTCCGCTGTATCGCGTGGACATGGGGCAGGTTAACGGCAAGGCCGAGTTGATTGCCGCCATTGCCCAAGCCGCCAATTTCTACGCGGATTTTCCCAATAACTGGGATGCCTTGCAGGACGCGTTGTGCGATTTGCCACCGGCACCCGGTTATATCTTCCTGTTTCGTCACCCACCCGCTGGATTAAGCGAAGCCGAATTGGGCATTGTGCAGACCATCTTCGCCGAGGCGGCGGAGTACTGGCAGACGCAAAGTCGCCCATTCTGGGTGTTTCTGGCTTGAGATGAATACGCCCGCTTACAAGCAGCCCGTGTCCGTGCTGGTGGTGATTTATACCCGGCAAGGCGAGGTACTGTTGCTGGAGCGGGCGGATTTTCCCGGTTATTGGCAATCGGTGACGGGCAGCGTGGAGTGGGGCGAAGCCATTGCCGATACCGCCCGGCGCGAATTGCAGGAAGAAACTGGCATCAGCGGTCATGCTGTGGACGACTGGCAGCAGCAAAATTTGTATGACATTTATCCGCATTGGCAACACCGTTATCCGCCCGGCACCACACAAAATGAAGAGCATGTATTTGCCGTTTGTTTGCCGGGACAGGTTGCGGTCACTTTGTCGCCACGCGAACACTTGAGCTACCGCTGGTTGCCCTGGCGCGAGGCGGCAGCGCAGGTTTTTTCCCCCAGCAACCAAGCCGCCATTCTGCAATTGGCGCATCGTTTGAGCGAACCCAGGAGATGACATGAGAAACGCCACTTCTTTTTTCATTACCCCGCTCGGAAAAGCCGAGCTGCAAAATCCGTTCGGTGAATTGACACCCGATCAGCGGCAAATTTTGCTGCTGGTGGATGGCAATCGCAATATCAAAGACATTAGTGCGCTGATTTCCAGTAATGAGCGCTTGTATCTCAACGAGTTTTTTGAATATCTGTTGCTGGCGGGTTTTGTTTCCGACAGCGAGCCACCGCCCACCCCCCAGCCGGTACCGGATAATAAAGCCTTCAATAAAACAAGCACTTACAAGGCGCTGGTGCCGGATCGGGTCTTGCTGACGGAAAATGAAAAGCGTGCCCGCATGGAGCAGGATCTGGCGCAATGTCAGGCACAACTGACCCAAAGCAAGGAATCGTTTGACACCCTCTCGGAAAAATACCGCCGCATCAAGCAACAGGTGTTGTCTTACAAGCAGGGGATGGAGTCCAAGGTGGCGGCGCATCAGGCGGAAGTGGAGTCCTTGCTGTATCAGCAAAAGCAATCCATGGCGCAGCGTATCAAGCTGGAAGACGAGTTACGCGCCTTACGCATGGATTATGAGCAACTCCAGGAAAAGGCTGAACTGAAGTCGGTGCAACTGGAGGATGCGGTGAAAATTCGCATTGCCAAAGAGCGCTTGATTGGTGAAGAACAACAGCGGCAAAAAATGCAGGCGGCAGATGAAATGTTGCTGACCAATCCGCGCTATCAAAAAATCCGCGAACTGGATTTTTTTAAATATTTCAGCAATCTGGAGTTGGCCGAGCTGGTGGTGTGGGCGGAATGGTGTACCTTCAAAGCGGATGAGGCGATTTTGCACGAGGGGGACGTCGGCAGTGCTTTTTATGTCGTGGTGTCGGGTAAGTTGATTGTGCAGAAGGATAATAAAATCCTCACGGTTCTCAAGCCGGGAATGCCCTTTGGTGAGGGTTTTTACCTGGAACATGAAAACATGCACCGCAGTGCCGATGTGATTGCCCGTACTGATTGCGAGTTGCTGGAAATCGATCCGATGCATTTGGAAGGCGCCGAGCCGGTGTCGCGGATGCGTATCGCCGAAGCCTTCATGCGCATCCAAACCAAACGTTTGCGAGCCGCCAGTCAGATGTTGCGCAATCTGTTGTCGCACAGTTAACTTATCAGGGAAAAATTCAGTAAAATCAACACCTGAAAAGTAATAAAAACAGGGAGTAAGCATGAGACAGACCAAAATCTTTTCCATCACCCCGCTGGGGACGCATGAGTTAAGTAAGAACAGTGGGCGCGTCACAGGGGATACCCGCCGGGTGCTATCCCTTATTGATGGCGTCACCAGCGTGGCCGGCATTGCCAAGAAAATTCCGCCCAGTGTGCGTGGTGCGCTGGATGACATGCTGGAAGGGATGGTGGTGGACAATTTGATCAGTGACACCGGCAAGGATGAGCTGGATGTGCCGCTGAAAAAACTGGCGGTCATGTTTGAGGAGAAAATTGAGTCGGCCATTACCGCCAGCCGCGATATGACGCGTGACATTGTGGCGTTTGCCGAGCTGGAAATGGAGCGCCGTTTGGATGCCGAGCGCAAACTGGTGAGCAGTGATGCCAGACTGAGCCAGGCCAATATGAATGTCGCCCTGATTAGCAACCAATATGAATTGCTCAAGCAGCAGGTGCTGAGTTACAAGCAGGGCATGGAAGCACGTATTGGCCAGCAGCAGGCGCAACTGGTGGCGGTGCTGGGGCAAAGCCAGGAAGCGCAGTCGCAGCGCTTCAAGCTGGAAAGCGAATTGAACCAGATGCGCATGGATTTTTCGCAGTTGCAAGACACCATCGAGAAAAAAGAAGCGCGTCTGGATGAAACTTTGCGCATGCGGGTGCTGGAACAGCAGCGCGAGGAGCAGGCTAAAAAGGCGCAATTGCAGGAAACTGCGACGGAAGTGGCGCGCTCCCATCCACACTATGCCCGGATTCGTGGCTTGGAATTTTTCAAGGATTTCCGCGATGCCGATTTGGCCGAATTGCTGTTGTGGACGGAATGGAAGCTGTTCAAGGCGGGACAACCAGTATTGCTGGAAGGGGAAACCAGTTTGCCGTTCTACATCATCGTGTCTGGCAAGCTCGAAGTCACCAAAGGCGGTAAGGAGTTGATTGTGCTGAAGGCCGGTGAGCCGTTTGGCGAGATTTCTTATCTGGACAATGAAAACTCCCACCGTAGTGCCAGTGTGATTGCCCGTTCGGATGCGGAATTGTTGCTGATTGATCCGTCTTATCTAGACAGCGCCGACCCCATGTTGCGCATGTGCATTGCCGAAGCGATTGTGCGGGTACAGGCCAAGCGCCTGCGCCGCGCCATCAATACCATCGTTAAATTGCTGATTGATAAAAATGCCACCGTCGATGTCCTCCCCTGATCGCCGAATCGAAATCCCCTACGACCATCCCGGCGTGTGCACCGCCGCCGCTTGGGCCAAAGTGCCGGAAGCTGTGTCCGCTGCCGAAAAGGTCGAGTTGATCGCCCGCATCCAGCAATTGCTGATCGAGCAAAATGCGGTGCTGGTGGCGCATTACTACGTCCATCCCGATTTGCAGGACTTGGCCGAGGCCACCGGTGGCATGGTGTCGGATTCGCTGGATATGGCCAACTTTGGCTACAACCATCCGGCGCAAACGATTGTGGTGGCCGGGGTGCGCTTCATGGGCGAAACCGCCAAAATCCTCAGCCCGGAAAAGCGCGTGCTGATGCCGGACTTGGACGCCACTTGCTCGCTGGACTTGGGTTGCCCGGCGGACGAATTTACGGCTTTTTGCGACGCGCATCCCGACCACACTGTGGTGGTGTATGCCAACACCAGCGCCGCCGTGAAGGCCCGTGCCGACTGGATGGTGACCAGTTCGATTGCCCTGCCGGTGGTGAAACATCTGAAAGCCGAGGGCAAAAAAATCATCTGGGCACCGGATCGTCATCTGGGCGGCTACATCGAACAGGAAACTGGCGTGGAAATGCTGCGCTGGCAAGGCTCCTGCATCGTGCATGATGAATTCAAGGCCAGCGAATTGGCGGCACTGAAGGCGGAGCATCCTAACGCCAAAGTGCTGGTACATCCCGAATCGCCCGCCGCCGTGGTGGCCTTGGCGGACGTGGTGGGCTCCACCACGCAAATCATCAAGGCGTCGCAACAGTTTGAAAACACGGAATTTATCGTCGCCACAGACAACGGGATTCTGCACAAGATGCGCACCCTGTCGCCGCACAAGGTGTTTATCGAAGCGCCCACTGCCGGTAAGGGAGCGAATTGCAAGAGCTGCGCGCATTGTCCGTGGATGGCCATGAACGGCCTGCGCAATTTGCTGCATGTGCTGGAAACGGGCGACAACGAAATCCACATCGATCCGGCAATCGGCCAACGCGCCAAGCTGCCAATTACTCGCATGCTGGATTTTGCCAAGCAGATCAATCTGCCGACCAAGGGTATCGGTAACGCTTAGCCCTTGAGTGGGGTCTTACGGAAGCACTCGTTTATTCCGCCGTTCGTGGTGAGCTT
>DHYQ01000060.1:19947-27679 GCA_002414205.1 Gallionellaceae bacterium UBA5126
TGGTGAGCTTGTCGAACCATGCATGGAGCAGTGAATGAACCGACGTGTGACGCAAATGGCCCGTCGATAAGCTCAGGGGGAACGGATTAAATCCGTGTTTTCTTAACGCTGCCGTCCCAACAATCGCCACACGCCTACCGGACGCTGTTTACCTTTCAGCGTTAACTCACCAACATTCTCCGCACGATAGCCCTCGGTCAGCAGGCTGTGGGCGTAGTCGTTTAGCAGAATACGGCACTGCTCTGGGTCATCTTCGCTGACCGCGCGTGGCTTCCAGTCGGGCCGCGATGTTGACGGTATCGCCGATCACCGTGTATTCGCGCCGCTGCTGGCTCCCGACTTCGCCCACCATCAAACTGCCGCTGGCAATGCCGATACGAATGGCAATTTCCGGCAAATCCCGCGCGACAAATTGGCGATTCAAGACCGCCAAATGCTCGCGCATGGCCAAGGCGCAGTCCACCGCACGCTGCGCGCAACGGGTGGCATCTTGTGCGGGCACATTGGGCTGTGGCAGGCCGAACACTGCCATGACGGCATCCCCAATGTATTTGCTGACCACGCCATGCTGGGCCTGCACCACTTGACTCATCACATCCAGGTATTCATTCAGCCAGACAAATAGCACATGCGGATCGAGTTGTTCGGAGATGGTGGTGAAATTGCGAATGTCAGAAAACAGCACCGTGGCGGTTAAGCGTTGTGGCGGCAAGCCTTCGTTGGTGAGCAGTTTGGCGCGTTGTTGCCACAGCGTCGCCGCGACTTCCGGGGAGACATGCAGGGAAAAAATCTGCATCAACTGAGCTTTTTGCGCCCGCTCTTCCGCGCTGCGGCTTTGCAATAAATCACGCAGCAACTTGATTTGCAGTTGATTTTTGACCCGCATTTCGACAATCGGCGGGCTTACCGGCTTGTGTATGAAATCGGCAGCGCCGAGTTTGAAGCCGTTAACTTCATCCTCGATTGAACTTTGGGCGGTCAGAAAAATAATGGGGATGTTGCGCGTGTCGGGGTGATTTTTCAGGCGGCGGCAGACTTCAAAGCCATCTATGCCCGGCATCATCACATCCAGCAGAATGAGATCGGGGTGAACCTGATGCGCCAACTCCAGTGCCCGCAGGCCATTGTTGGCGGCCTTGACGGCGTAATCGGCGCGCAACAGCAGATTGAGTAGGGAAACATTGGCCGGATCATCATCCACCAACAAGATGACCGGGCGGGTGCTAGTCATGCAGGGGTGGGCTAGATTTTGCCGTTGTCCTGGTCATGGCCGTGCTTTTTGTACAGGATGCCCATGCTGCCGGCCAGTAGCGTGCCAAACACCGCGATGATGAGATAAATGCCGAAATCAAGTTTTTCCATCACGGCATACAGCCCCAACATGGCAAAGATACTCAGGTTCTCATTGAAGTTCTGTACCGCAATCGAGCTGCCTGCCCCCATCAGCAAATGGCCGCGATGTTGCAGCAGGGCATTCATCGGCACCACAAAATAGCCGCCCATCATGCCGATGATAATCAGCAAAATGATGGCCAGTGTGGGATTGGTGACGGGAATCATCAACAGCACCATCAGGCCCATGGCGATGCCCATTGGCAGCACATTGACGGAGTGTTCCAGATGTACGAAGCGCGCGGCCAGGATAGACCCGACTGCGATGCCAATGGCCACCCAAGCGGTGAGCTTGGCTGCGCTGGCCATGTCGTAATGTAGTGCCACCGCCGCCCAGCCCAGCACCAACAGGCGAAGGGTGGCTCCCGCGCCCCAAAACAGGGTGGTGACGGCCAGCGACACTTGGCCCAGCGGGTCTTTCCACAGCAATTTGAAGTTATGGTAAAAATCGCCAAGCAGGAAGGACAGACTGTGTTTCAGCGGCTTGTGGTCGATGCCCAGCTTGGGGATATACAGGTTGAAAATCGCCGCCAGCATATACACGATGGCAATCACTGCAATGGCCAGCTCTGGCGCGGTGTCGATGGGCGTGGTGACAAAGGGCACATCCCACCAGCGCAATAATGGCTCGGCGATACCGGGGCTAATCAGCACGCCGCCGGTAATCGCGCCCAGTACGATGGCGGCCACGGTCAGGCCTTCCATCCAGCTATTCGCCAGCACCAGTTTTTCCGGTGGCAGGTATTCGGTCAAAATGCCGTATTTGGCCGGAGAATAGGCCGCCGCGCCCAGCCCGACCAGCCCGTAGGCCAGCAGCGGATTGACGCCGAACAGCATCGCCAGGCAGCCCAGGATTTTGATGTTGTTGCTGATGAACATCACTTTCCCTTTGGGCAGGGAGTCCGCAAACGCGCCCACAAAGGGGGCCAGCACCACATAGGAGAAAATAAAAAACTCCTGTAAGACCGGGGTATGCCAACTGGGGGCGCTCAAGGCTTTGAGCAGGGCAATCGCGGCAAACAGCAACGCGTTGTCCGCTAGTGCCGACAGGAACTGCGCCGCGAGGATGATGTAAAAACCGAGATTCATGCAGGGAGGGGAACTTCTGATTTTGCGAAGGCGCTTTATATCATGAAAGGACTGCCCCTGCTATGATTGCGCCCCTTAAATTTGCTTATATATTTTACTCGCTCCATGCCGCGCCCGATTTCCGTTCATTTCGACCTGTACGCCCTTACCCATAACCTGCAACTCGCCCGCCGCCGTACCCGTGCCCGCATCATGGCGGTCATCAAGGCTGACGGCTACGGGCATGGTCTGTTGCGCGTGGCACAGGCGCTGGACGACACGGATGGTTTTGCCTTGCTGGACATCGAAGACGCGATACGTTTACGCGACGCCGGTTTCCGTCAGCCAATTCTGTTGCTGGAAGGTTTTTTCAGCCCGGAAGACGTGCCGCTGCTGGCGGCCTATCGCATCAGTACCGCCATTCACAGCCCCTGGCAACTGGCCTGCCTGGACGCCTACCCAGAACGCGGCACGCTGGACGTGTGGCTGAAGGTCAATACTGGCATGAACCGCTTGGGCTGGCGTACAGAGCAAGTTGGTTGGGCGGTGCAGCAACTACGCCAGCACCGCGCTGTGGCCAGCATCACCCTGATGAACCACTTCGCGCATGCCGACGAAGCGCGTGGCGTGGCCGAGCAACTGGCGCGCTTTAACCAACTGGCGGCACCGTATCACTTGCCGCGCTCACTGGCCAATTCCGCCGCGCTGCTGCGCCATCCGTCCAGTCACGCCGACTGGGTGCGCGCCGGGGTGATGTTGTACGGCGCATCGCCCTTTGCCGACAGCAGCGCCGAGCAACTCGGCCTGCAACCGGTGATGACCCTGCGCAGCCGTATCATCGCCCTGCAAACCCTGGCCCCCGGCGACGAAGTGGGCTATGGCGCGATTTTCCGTGCCGAACGCCCCATGCGCATTGGCGTGGTGGCCTGCGGTTACGCCGACGGTTACCCGCGCCACGCCCCCAACGGCACCCCCATTCTGGTGGCCGGGCAGCGCAGCCACACCGTAGGCCGGGTGTCCATGGACATGCTGTGCGTGGATTTAAGCCATATTCCAGACGCCGACATCGGCAGCCCGGTGGTGCTGTGGGGACAAGGCATGCCGATTGAAGAAGTCGCCCGCGCCGCCGGTACCATCAGCTATGAATTGATGTGCGGCATCACCAAGCGCGTGCCGGTGGGAAGTTGACCAGATTCGGGCATGATGTAGGGTGGATAAGCGTAGCGCATCCACCACGCAAGAGATTGATTTAGCATGAAATTGCCAGATGCGCTGCGCTTATCTTGCCTACGATTAACCGTCAGAAAAATAAAAAACGGCGTGGTTGCTACACCACGCCGTTTTTTATCCCGTCAGAGATATTTAAGCATCTACTTCAGCGGCGATATAGGCCTTCAACTGTGCCACATCGGCTGGCAACGTGTGGAAGCGTTGCGGCAGGCTTTCCAGGTTTTCGTAGCCAGCGGGGCGCACGGGGTCGCGGCCCAGGGCTTCTTGAATGGTGGCTTCAAACTTGGCGGGCAGGGCGGTTTCCAGGCACACCAGCGGTACGGCGGGGTCGCGGTGCGGCAGGGCGGCTTTCAGGCCGTCGGCGGTGTGCGGATCCATCACCACGCCGTATTGCTCATACACGCGGCGGATGGTGGCGATGCGGTCAGCGTGGCTGCTGGCGCCGGATTGCATGCCGAATTCCGCCACCTTGGCAAAGTACTGCGTTTGGCCCAAATCGAAATAGCCTTGGCTTTCCAGTTGCTGCCACAGCGACTTCAGTACCGCCGGGTCACGCCCCACCAAGTCATACACGAAGCGCTCGAAGTTCGACGCCTTGGTAATGTCCATGGACGGGCTGGTGGTGTGCTGGGTTTCGGCGCGGGGGCGATACATGCCAGTGCGGAAAAATTCGTCCAGCACGTCGTTTTCGTTGGTGGCGACAATCAGATGCGCAATCGGCAAGCCCATCTGACGGGCGATATGCCCGGCGCAAACGTTGCCGAAATTGCCGGACGGCACGGCAAACGATACTTGTTGCGAATTGTCCGTGGTCAGCGCGAAATAGGTCTGGAAGTAGTACACCGTTTGTGCCGTCACACGTGCCCAGTTGATGGAATTGACCGTGCCGATTTGATATTTTTCCTTGAAAGTCAAATCGTTGGACACGGCCTTGACCATGTCCTGACAGGCGTCAAACGGTGCCGTCACCGCGATGTTGAAGATGTTTGGGTCTTGCAGCGAATACATCTGCGCGGTCTGGAACGGACTCATTTTGCCCAGTGGCGACAGCATGAACACGCGAATGTTGTGTTTGCCGCGCATGGCATATTCCGCCGCCGAGCCGGTGTCGCCGGAAGTCGCGCCCAGAATGTTCAGGGTCGCGCCGTCCTTTTCCAAGGCATATTCAAACAGATTGCCCAACAACTGCATGGCCACATCTTTGAAAGCCAAGGTCGGGCCGTTGGACAGACCCAGCACATGCAGATTGGGTTCCAGCGTGGTAATCGGCGTAATGTCGGCGCTGCCGAAAACTTCGGCGGTATAGGTCTTGTTGATGATGGCGCGCAAATCCTCGGCAGGCATGTCATCGGCAAAGCGCGAAATCACCGCAAACGCCAACTCGCGGTAATCCATGTTGCGCATGGCGGCCAGCTCTTCGGCGCTCAGGCGCGGGTAATGATCCGGCACGGCCAAGCCGCCATCTTCGGCCAAGCCGCCCAACAGGATTTCGGTAAAGGATTTGGCAGCCATGCCGCCACGGGTACTGGTGTATTTCATGGGAATCGGTCTTTCAAACAGGTCAAAATTCAAGGCGCGCGATTATCGCACAAGCACGGCCTGCGGGCATGGGGGAGGGTGGGGAGAAAATGGTGCCCTGGATGCACAATTCCTAAAATTGCCTTGAGATGAGCGCCGCAAAACTCAACCAGCGATTGCGTCAAAAGGAGCCATTACGCTACCCTGACAGCCCCATTCGACAACCATTGAGATGACCCATGGATATTCACTCAAGCAAACAGGTTTTACGCGTAACCGTAGCGTTAGCGGCGCTTTCGATGGGCACCAGCATTATTCATGCAGCCATGCTCAAAACGGCCTTGCACGCCAGCAGATGGGCAATTTATACCAACAGATGGGCCGTCACAGCCGTGTTTGTTTCCTTCTTGCTACTTAACTTCGCGACAATCAGCAATTTTTTGCTGTTGTTATATGCCTGTGTCATGCGTAATTGGTCCGTTCTGCCCTACATACTGCTCGGGCTGGGGATGGGCATCGTGTCTATCATCGCCACCATCGGCATTGATGGCGCAACACTGGTGTACATGACTTAAGTCGTAAATGTGCCCTATTGCTGCCCCCGCTCAAACCACTCGTGATTCATCCCCAACGCTTCCCATCCGGCATGCCCCAGTTTATTGAGGGTGTCGATGTTGACGTCGGGGATGTGGTCGGCGTCGGGGAAGGCGGCGACGGCGCGATCCACGCTGTCTTCGCGTAACAGATGCAGGGTGGGGTAGGGCGAGCGGTTGGTGTAATTTTCAATATCGTCCGGCTCGGTACCGGCAAACTGGTAGTGCGGATGCAGGCTGGCGACCTGGAAGGCGTCGTCAAATTCCGGCTCGGCAGTCGCCAAATCCACCGTGTCCAGAAAGTCGTTGTAATCGAGGAAGTCATTCAACACCCAGGGGTGGATCAGCAGGGTGGTATCCAGCACTTCGGCGTCGGTGTCCTGCAAATGGCGCAATTCATCCAGCAATTCGCCCAGCAAGTCTTCCGGGCGGGTGGCGTGGCTGACCACATAGCGGACTTGATTTTTGACATAGACCGCCTTGGCGAACGGGCAAAGGTTGAGGCCAATCACGGCCTTTTCCAGCCAGTCACGGGTGGCTGCGATGATGTTGTCGTCGTTCATGAGGGGATCTTTCTGAGAGGGCATGGTGGGTAAGGTTGGCAAAGCAATCGACCATGGAACAACGGCTTTGGCGCAGATTCGGCGGGCAGTATAACGGCAAAGGCGCGGGCGGGTGGGTGCTGGAGCAGCCCAATCCGCGCGTCGGTGCTGATTTTGGCTCGCAATGTCGGCGCAGTTGGGCGGTGGTGCGACGGGTTGCCGCTTGAGGTTGGGGGAGGCGAGCGGTGTCTGGTGGAGGCATACCGCTGGTTTGCGGGTGATATTGCGTTCCTTCCCCAGCCCCGCCGCCAAATCGCGTAAAATGCGCGCCTTTGATTTTTCGGACTTTCGACCATGAGCACGCTTTCCCAATTGACCGCACTTTCCCCACTCGACGGGCGTTATCACGACAAGGTGTCTGCCCTGCGCAATTATTTCAGCGAATTCGGCCTGATTCGTTTCCGGGTGTGGATTGAAATCGAATGGTTGAAGGCGCTGGCCGCGCAGCCGGACATCGTGGAAATCGCGCCGTTTTCGGCGGAAACCATCGCCCGCCTGGATGCGCTGAACGCCAATTTTTCCGAAGCCGATGCCGCCGCCATCAAGAAAATCGAGCGCACCACCAACCACGACGTGAAGGCGGTGGAATACTGGCTGCGGGCGCAACTGGGCGAGCAGGCGGAAACCGCCGGGGTGCTGGAGTTCATCCACTTCGCCTGCACATCCGAGGACATCAACAACCTCAGCCACGCCATGATGCTGCAACACGCCCGCGCCGAGGTGATGCTGCCCGCGCTGGACAAGGTGCTGGCCCGCCTGACCGACATGGCGCACCAACTGGCCGACTTGCCCATGCTGTGCCGCACCCACGGCCAAACGGCCACCCCTAGCACGCTGGGCAAGGAAATGGCCAACGTGGTGTATCGCCTGCGCCGCGCCCGACAAGCGCTGGCCGACGTGGCTGTGCTGGGCAAAATCAACGGCGCGGTGGGCAACTACAACGCCCATTTGTCCGCTTACCCCAACGTGGACTGGCCTGCCCTGGCGCAACGCTTTGTCGAAGCGCGTGGCCTGAATTTCAACCCCTACACCATTCAAATCGAACCGCATGATTACATGGCGGAATTGTTCGACGCGCACGCCCGCATCAACACCATTTTGATCGACCTGGAGCGCGACATCTGGGGCTATATTTCCCTCGGCTACTTCAAGCAAAAAGTCGTGGCGGGCGAAGTCGGCTCCTCCACCATGCCGCACAAGGTCAATCCGATTGACTTTGAAAACGCCGAAGGCAACGCCGGGATGGCCAATGCCATGCTGAAACACTTGGCCGAAAAGTTGCCGATTTCACGCTGGCAACGCGATTTGACCGACTCCACCGTGCTGCGC
>DHYQ01000093.1 GCA_002414205.1 Gallionellaceae bacterium UBA5126
TTGCTGAAAGAACGCGTGGTGTTTCTGGTCGGGGAAGTGAATGACTACAGCGCCAATTTGATCGTGGCACAGATGTTGTTCCTGGAGTCGGAAAACCCCGAAAAGGATATCCACTTTTACATTAACTCCCCCGGCGGCTCGGTGACCGCAGGCATGGCGATTTACGACACCATGCAGTTCATCAAGCCACACGTCAGCACCTTGTGCATCGGCCAAGCTGCCAGCATGGGCGCGTTTTTGCTGAGTGCCGGTGAAAAGGGCAAGCGTTTCTGCCTGCCCAATTCGCGGGTAATGATTCACCAGCCACTGGGCGGTTTCCGGGGCCAGGCTTCCGACATCGAAATCCATGCCAAGGAAATCCTGTACCTGAAACAAAAGCTCAACGAAATGCTGGCCCAACACACCGGGCAAAGCGTGGAAGCCATTGAGCGCGATACCGATCGGGACAATTTCCTCAGCGCGCAAGCGGCGGTGGACTATGGCTTGGTCGATCAGGTGCTGAACAAACGCCCGTGATCTCACGGGACGAAGGATAAGGAATGACTGACAAGACGTTGCGCTACTGCTCTTTTTGCGGCAAGAGCCAGCATGAAGTGAAAAACCTGATTGCGGGCGAAACGGCGTTTATTTGCGACGAGTGCATCACCGCTTGCGGCGACATCATCCAGCAGGAATTGAAGTCCGGCAAACCGGTGGAATTGGGCAGTACTGGCGGGGTGACCTTGCTGACGCCGCGTGAAATTTTTGCCGCACTGGATGATTACGTCATCGGCCAGGAAAAAGCCAAGCGCATTTTGTCGGTGGCGGTTTATAACCACTACAAGCGTTTGAACAGCCAAAATGAAGGCGACGTGGAGTTATCCAAGAGCAACATTTTGCTGATTGGCCCAACTGGCTCCGGCAAAACTTTGCTGGCGCAGACCTTGGCGCGTTTGCTGAATGTGCCGTTCGTGATTGCCGATGCCACCACTTTGACCGAAGCCGGTTATGTCGGCGAGGACGTGGAAAACATCATCCAGAAGCTGCTGCAAGCCTGCGATTACAACATCGACAAGGCCCAACACGGCATCGTGTATGTGGATGAAATCGACAAGATTTCGCGCAAATCCGACAACCCGTCGGTCACCCGCGACGTGTCTGGCGAAGGCGTGCAACAAGCCTTGCTGAAGCTGATTGAAGGCACCCGTGCCTCCATTCCGCCACAAGGTGGGCGCAAGCATCCCAATACCGAGTTTCTGCAAGTCGATACCACCAACATCCTGTTCATCTGTGGCGGGGCGTTTGATGGGCTGGAAAAAATCATCCGCAACCGCTCGGTGAAAACCGGCATTGGTTTTGGCGCGACCGTTGCCAACAAGGACGAGCGCAAAACCGGCGAAACCTTGCGCGATGTGGAACCGGAAGATTTGATTAAATTCGGTTTAATCCCCGAATTTGTCGGTCGTCTGCCGGTGGTCGCCACCTTGTCCGATCTGGATGAAGACGCGCTGGTACGCATTCTGACCGAGCCTAAGAATGCCCTGACCAAGCAATATCAAAAATTGCTGGGCATGGAAAATGCCGAACTGGAATTTGCCGACGGCGTGCTGCACGTCATTGCCCGCAAGGCACTGGCCCGAAAAACCGGCGCGCGTGGTCTGCGCTCCATCATGGAACACGCCCTGCTGGACGTGATGTTTGACCTGCCTTCCATGCAAGATGTCAGCAAGGTCGTACTGGATCACTTGAATGACAGCGGCGAACTGGTTCCCAAACTGGTGTACCGCACCCCGCCACAAGCCGCCTAGGCTGTAACCCCAGCATGGGGATGACTTGAAAATACCTCGCTCATCCCCATTTGCACTTCCGATTTTAAGAACAGGTTATTGCCATGACTGAACACACCGCTACTGCCTCCCCTGCCCTGCTGCCACTGCTGCCCTTGCGCGACGTGGTGGTTTTTCCGCACATGGTGATTCCACTGTTCGTCGGACGCAGCAAATCCATTCAGGCACTGGAAACGGCCATGGCCAATGGACAAGGCATCGTGCTGGTGGCACAAAAATCCGCCAGCAAGGAAGACCCAACGACCGAAGATCTCTACAGTATTGGCTGTCTGGCGAACATTCTGCAATTACTGAAATTGCCGGACGGCACGGTCAAGGTACTGGTGGAAGGACAGCAACGGGTGGCTGTGCGGCAGGTGCTGGATGTGGCCGGACATTTTGAAGCCGAAGTGGACATTGTCAGCATCACTGAAATGAGCGGCAGCGAAACCGAAGCCATGCGACGCGCCTTGCTGGAGCAGTTCGATCACTACGTCAAACTCAACAAAAAAGTTCCTCAGGAGATTCTGACCTCACTTTCTGGCATCGAATCCTTGGGGCACCTGACCGACAACATCGTGGCGCACTTAGCGCTGAAGATGGAGCAAAAGCAGGCCGTACTGGAAATCACCGACGTGCATGCCCGCTTGGAGCACCTGCTGGGTCTGCTGGAGGCGGAAATCGACATTTTGCAGGTGGAAAAGCGCATTCGTGGCCGGGTGAAACGGCAGATGGAAAAGAGCCAGCGCGACTATTACCTGAACGAGCAGGTCAAGGCGATTCAGAAAGAATTGGGCGAAGGCGAAGACGGCGCGGACATCGAAGAGCTGGAAAAGCGTATCAAGGCGGCGCAAATGCCCAAGGAAGCCCGCACCAAAGCCGAAGCCGAGTTGAAAAAGCTGCGCATGATGTCGCCCATGTCGGCGGAAGCCAGCGTGGTACGTAACTACATCGAAGTGCTGGTGGATTTGCCCTGGAAAAAACGTACCAAAATCAGCGGCGATTTGAAAAAAGCCGAAACCGTGCTGGAAGAAGACCACTTCGGCCTGGATAAGGTCAAAGAGCGCATTCTGGAATATCTGGCCGTGCAACAACGTGTCGATAAGCTGAAAGCGCCGATTCTGTGTCTGGTCGGGCCACCCGGCGTGGGCAAAACCTCGCTGGGTCAGTCCATTGCGCGCGCCACCAACCGCAAGTTTGTGCGCATGTCGCTGGGCGGCGTGCGCGATGAATCGGAAATTCGCGGCCATCGCCGTACCTACATCGGCTCCATGCCCGGCAAGATTTTGCAGAACATGACCAAGGTGGCGGTGAAAAACCCGCTGTTCCTGCTGGACGAAGTGGATAAGATGGGCATGGACATGCGCGGCGACCCCGCGTCGGCCTTGCTCGAAGTGCTGGATCCCGAACAAAACAGCAGCTTTGTCGATCACTACGTCGAAGTGGAATACGACTTGTCAGACGTGATGTTTGTGGCCACTGCCAACAGCCTGAATATCCCGGATGCGCTGCTGGATCGCATGGAAATCATCCATGTCTCCAGCTACATGGAAGACGAAAAAATCAGCATCGCCACGCGTTATCTGGTGCCGAAGTCGGTGAAGAACAACGGTCTGAAGCCGGAAGAAATCAACATCACCGAGAGCGCCCTGCGCGACATCGTGCGCTATTACGTGCGCGAAGCCGGGGTGCGCGGGCTGGAGCGCGAGATTTCCAAAATCTGCCGCAAGGTGGTGAAGTCCTTGCTGCTGAAGGACAAGGACAGCAAGATCACCATCACGGCGCGCAATCTGGATAAATATCTGGGCGTGCGGCGCTATACCTATGGCGTGGCGGAAAAAACCAATCAAGTGGGACAAGTGACGGGGCTGGCCTGGACAGAAGTGGGCGGCGAGTTGCTGACCATTGAAACCGCCGTGCTGCCTGGCAAGGGTAAAGTGACGACCACCGGCAAGCTGGGCGAAGTGATGCAGGAGTCGATTCAGGCCGCCTTGAGCGTGGTGCGTAGTCGCGCCAAACGGCTGGGGATTGACGAAGAGTTTTATCAAAAAACCGACATCCACATTCACTTGCCAGAAGCCGCCACCCCCAAGGATGGCCCCAGCGCGGGGATTGGCATGTCAACCGCCATGGTATCGGCACTGACTGGCATCCCGGTGCGTGCCGACGTGGCGATGACTGGCGAAATCACTTTGCGCGGCGAAGTCCTGCCTATCGGCGGTCTGAAGGAAAAACTACTGGCAGCCTTGCGTGGCGGCATCAAGGTCGTGCTGATCCCGGAAGAAAACGTCAAAGACTTGGCGGAGATTCCAGACAAAATCAAGAATGGCCTAGACATCCACCCAGTGAAATGGATTGAACAAGTATTGGACTTGGCACTGGAGCACAAACCGGAGCCCCTAGTCGATTTAGCCCCACCAGCCGTCGCGCCGGAGAGCGTTAACTTCGATAGCAGCGCCGTTATCACACATTAATTACAAAAATAACTAGATAATGACGGTCATCACTTGACCATTGCCACTTGCGCTTGATATAAAGCGGGCCGAGCTGTTTGACCCTATTTTCAACGCTACCTGACAGGAGTATGACCGTGAACAAATCTGAACTGATTGATGCCATCGCTGCGAAGGCCGACATTTCCAAAGCCAAAGCGGCACGTGTGCTGGATGCAACTGTGGATGCCATTACGGAAACCCTGAAAGAGGGCGGCACCGTCAATCTGGTTGGCTTTGGCTCCTTCAAGGTGGGTGCCCGCGCAGCGCGTAACGGTCGCAACCCCAAGACCGGCGAAGCCATCAAAATCGAATCTGCGAAAGTTCCTAAATTTTTCGCTGGTAAAAATTTAAAAGATGCTGTAAACTAGCTTCATTCAGTCGGGTGCTTAGCTCAGTTGGTAGAGCGTCGCCCTTACAAGGCGAATGTCGGCGGTTCGACCCCGTCAGCACCCACCAGACTGCAAAGCTTAAGGAGTGGTAGTTCAGTTGGTTAGAATACCGGCCTGTCACGCCGGGGGTCGCGGGTTCGAGTCCCGTCCACTCCGCCAACATAAGGCGAACGAAAGTTCGCCTTTTTTCATATCTGTTATTTACTCATCCGGGATCAAGTGACATGTTTGACTTTGTCCAAGAACGAAAACGTCTCGTTCAGATTATTCTGGCTATCATCATCCTGCCCTTCGCCATCTTTGGCGTCGATTCCTACACCAAATCCAACAACGGCAAAGTCCCCGCCTCCGTCAACGGAACGGACATTTCCCTACAAGATTACGAAAACGGCATGCGTCAACAGCAGTCGCGGATGCGTCAAGTGCTGGGCGATGCCTACGATGCCAATTTGTTTGAAACCCCCGAAATCCGCAAGGCGGTGCTGGATAGCCTGATCGGGCAAAAACTGTTGGTGCAGCACGCCAAGGCAAGTGGCTTGGTCGCCACGGACGCACAAATTGCTGAAATCATCTCTGGCATTGAAGCCTTTCAGGTGAATGGCCAATTTGACAAGGCTCGCTACACCACCGTGCTGTCAAACAAACAAATGTCTCCCCTCATGTTTGAAGCTGGATTGCGTGACGATATTTTGGCGCAACAAATGCAGGAATCCTTCCTGCAAAATGGCTACGCTGCCAATGTCGCCACCGATCAAATCGTGCGCCTGAACGAACAAAAGCGCGTTGTGTCGATTGCGCATATCGGCGTAGAAGGCTTTATGTCTCAAGCCAAGGTAAGCGATGCAGCGGTCAAGGAGTACTACGACAAAAACGCCCGCGAGTTTGTAATCCCGGAACAAGTCAAGGTCGAATATCTGCGCCTGTCGCCTGACGACCTGCTGGCTGGCGTCACGGTCAATGATGCTGAAGCGCAGGGCTACTACAAAGATCATGGCAAGGAATTGGGTACACCCGAACAGCGTCAGGCAGCGCACATCCTGATTGGCCTCGCCGCAGGTGCAACACCAGCCGAACAAGATGCGGCCAAGGCCAAGGCGGAACAAGTCCTGGCCAAGGTCAAACAAAACCCCGCCAGCTTTGCCGAACTGGCCAAGCAGAACTCCCAAGACACCGGCTCTGCCGTTAATGGTGGCGATTTGGGCTTCTTCGGTCAGGGCCGCATGGTCAAGCCATTTGAAGATGCCGTATTCACCATGAAAACCGGCGAAATCAGTGGCTTGGTCAAATCCGAGTTTGGCTATCACATCATCAAGTTGGTCGCCATCAAACCCGCTCAGACCCCACCTTTTGAGAGCGTGCGTGAACAAATCACCGCCAAACTGCGCGAACAAAAAGCCCTCGATAAATTCAACGAGCTGGCCGAGAAATTCAGCAACGCCGTCTATGAACAAAGTGACACCCTGAAAGGTGCCGCCACGCTCATCAACGGCAAAGTGGAACAAAGCACCTGGCTCAGCAAGGGCGCTGCCGCTGGCGGTCTTTGGACAGACAAATTGCTGCTGGCGATCTTCAGCGACGATGTGCTGAAAAATAAGCGCAACACCAGCGCCATCGAAGTGGCCGCCAATACTTTGGTCGCGGCGCGTTTGCTGGAACATAAACCCGCCGCAACCCGCCCACTGAGCGAAGTACAAACCGCCATCCGGGAAAAACTGCAATACAAGGAAGCCGTTGCCTTGGCCGTTAAACAAGGTCGCGCGCAATTGGCTGAACTGGAAAAAGGTGGCAGCCCAGCCGTGAGCTGGGGCGCCCCGCAAGCCTTGAGCCGCGCTCAGCGTCCAGAAAACCTGGAGGTAAACTTGTTGCGCAAGATTTTCCAAGCCAATGCAGGCAAGTTGCCGCACGTGGTTGGCGTGGAAATGAACGATGGTTTTGCCTTGGCGCGCGTGGAAGCCGTGCAGGATGGCGACAAGATCGACGACATGAAGCGCAAGCGCTATGTGCAGCAACTGCGTCAGCGCCAAGGCGAAGAGTTGTATCGCGCCTACATCGAAGACGCCAAGAAAAACGCCAAGATCAAGGTGGACATGTCGCTGTTGTCCACCGCCAAACCACAATAATCCGGCATCTCTGCCACAAGCGCACGGGGCGCGGTTGCATCACCAGTCAAAACTGGTTATAGTCCGCGCCCATGCACTTCTCACGCCAAATCTCCCAACTTCATTCCACCTTCAGCCTGCTGGCCGCGCTGAAGCTGCGCGTCGCGCGCTAAATTCTCCCTTTCCCCCTGCTGTATGTCTGCCGAACCTTGGCGGGTTCGTGTTGCTGATTTGATTTTTCTGGAGTTTTGCCATGACCACCAACCAATTGATTATTTTTGACACCACTTTGCGCGACGGGGAACAAAGTCCCGGCGCGGCCATGACCCGCGAAACCAAAATCCGCGTGGCGCGCCAGTTGGAAAAGCTGGGCGTGAACGTGATTGAGGCCGGTTTTGCCGCCGCCAGCCCCGGCGATTTTGCCGCTGTGCGCGCCGTGGCCGAAGCCATCAAGGATGCCACCGTGTGCTCCTTGGCGCGTGCCAGCGAAAACGACGTGCGTCGCGCCGGGGAAGCCATTACCCCCGCCAAATCCGGGCGTATCCACACTTTTATCGCCACCAGCCCGATCCACATGCAGCACAAATTGCGCATGGAGCCAGATCAAGTGATTGAGCGCGCCGTGCAAGCGGTGAAATGGGCACGGGAATACACCGACGACGTGGAATTCTCCGCCGAAGACGCCGTGCGCTCTGACATGGACTTTTTGGTGCGCATTTTTGACGCGGTGATTCAGGCCGGGGCCAAGACCCTCAACGTGCCCGACACCGTGGGCTATTCCATTCCCGCCGCTTGGGGCGAGCGCATGGGGCAGTTGATTGCCCGCGTGCCCAATTCCGACAAGGTGATTTGGTCCACTCACTGCCACAACGACTTGGGCTTGGCCGTCGCCAACTCCTTGTCGGCGGTGTTGAACGGCGCACGCCAAGTGGAATGTACGATTAACGGCTTGGGCGAGCGCGCCGGGAATGCCTCGTTGGAAGAAGTGGTCATGGCGATTAAAACCCGCCGCGACATTTTCCACCTCGACACCCGCATCGACACCACGCAAATCGTGCCGACCTCCAAACTGGTGTCCAGCATGACCGGCTACCCGGTGCAGCCCAACAAGGCCATCGTTGGCGCAAACGCCTTTGCGCACGAATCCGGCATCCATCAGGACGGCGTGTTGAAGCACCGTGAAACCTACGAAATCATGCGCGCTGAAGACGTGGGCTGGAACGCCAACAAATTGACCCTGGGCAAATTGTCCGGGCGCAACGCCTTGCGCCAACGCTTCTCGGCCTTGAACATCGAATTCGACACCGAAGACGCCTTCAATGCCGCCTTCCAGCGCTTCAAGGAATTGGCCGATCGCAAGCAGGAAATTTTCGACGAAGACTTGCAAGCCTTGGTTAGCGACGAAGCCGTCACACACGTGAGTGAGCACTACCGCTTGGTGTCCTTGCGCGCCCACTGCGAAACCGGCTCCTTGCCGGTGGCCAAAGTGGTCATGCAAATCGGCACCAGCGAACACCAAGCCGAAAGCCAGGGCGGCGGCCCGGTGGATGCGGCGTTTAAAGCCATCGAAAGCATCGTGCAAAGCGGCACCGCCTTGCAGTTGTACTCGGTCAACAACATCACCAGCGGCACCGA
>DHYQ01000003.1:0-497 GCA_002414205.1 Gallionellaceae bacterium UBA5126
GTGGCCGATCACTGCACCGTCTGTCATCGCTGCGTGAAACCCTGCCCGGTGAATATCGACTTTGGCGACGTGTCGGTGGCGATGCGCAATTTCCTGACCAAGCAGGGCAAGAAAACCTTCAACCCGGTCAGCGCGATGTCCATGCTATTCCTCAATCTGACCGACCCGACCAGCATCAAGCTGATGCGCAAAGTCACCATGGAATGGGGCTATCAGGCGCAACGCTTGGCGCACAAGCTGGCGAATCGCTTTGGCCTGCTGAACGCCCAGCGCAAACGCCCACCCGCCACCGTCGGCGGCGCGCCGCTGAAGGCGCAGGTGATTCACTTCGTCAACAAACCCATGCCCGGCAATCTGCCGAAACGCACCGCCCGCGCCTTGCTAGACATCGAGGACAGCCGCACCGTGCCGGTGATTCGTAACCCACGTAGCCTGAATGAGGACAGCGAAGCGGTGTTCTACTTCCCCGGCTGTGGCTCGGAGCGGCTGTTCGGCCA
>DHYQ01000003.1:676-1489 GCA_002414205.1 Gallionellaceae bacterium UBA5126
CACCGCGTCGCCAACACGCTGAATTATCTCGACATCAAAACCGTCATCGTGTCCTGCGGCACCTGCATGGACCAACTGCAAAAATACCAGTTCGAGAAAATCTTCCCCGGCTGCCGCTTGCTGGACATCCACGAGTATTTGTTGGAAAAGGGCGTGAAGCTGGACGGCGTACAAGGCACGCGCTACCTGTACCACGACCCTTGCCACTCGCCGATGAAAACCTACGCCCCGCTGAAAGTGGTCAAGGAGCTGATGGGCGCGCCCGTGCCGCTGACTGACCGCTGTTGCGGCGAATCCGGCACCTTCGGCGTCGCCAGCCCGCAAATCGCCACCCAAGTGCGCTTCCGCAAGGAAGAAGAACTGCGCAAAGGCACCGCCGCCGTGCGCGCCGACGGCTTTAACGGCGACGTGAAAATCCTCACCTCCTGCCCCGCCTGCCAACAAGGCCTGTCGCGCTACGACAACGACGTCAACACCAGCACCGACTACATCGTCGTCGAAATGGCCCGCCACTTGTTGGGCGAAAACTGGCAAGCGGAGTACGTGGCAAAAGCCAATCAGGGCGGCATCGAGCGGGTGTTGTTGTAACCGGTGCGCATCGCTGATTAACACCTCCATTCAAGGTGAGCTGGTCGAACCATTCGTAGGAGCACGCCTTGCGTGCGAAATCCAGGCCTCACGGTCGCGGGTAAGACCCGCTCCTACCAAAAAAAAGGGATGCCTCGGCATCCCCTTTTTTGATCCACCCGCGACGGTTTATTTCGTCCAAGAATCCTTCAGCCCCACGGTGCGGTTGAACACTAGTTTTTCGCC
>DHYQ01000003.1:1672-19481 GCA_002414205.1 Gallionellaceae bacterium UBA5126
GGCTCGGCCACGGTGAACAGGCGGTCGTACAGGCGGATTTCGGCGCGCAGGGCGTGGGCGGTGGACAGGTAGTGAATCACGCCCTTGACCTTGCGCCCGACGGGGTTCTTGCCCAAGGTGTCGTGGTCGATGCTGGCGCGCAACTCGACGATGTTGCCGGCGTCGTCTTTCACCACCTCGTCGCAGCGCAGTACGTAGCTGTGGCGCAAACGCACTTCGCCGCCCAGGGTCAGGCGCTTCCAGCCAGCGGGGGGCACTTCGGCAAAGTCATCAGCTTCGATGACGATTTCCGGGCCGATGGGCACTTCGCGGCTGCCGAATTCCGGGTGTTGCGGGTGGAAGTCGGCGCTGCGGCTTTGCGCGCCGTCGAAGTTGGTAATCACCACCTTGAGCGGATTCAGCACCGCCATGACCCGTGGCGCACGCGCTTCCAGATCGTCGCGCACGGCGGATTCCAGCACCGCCATATCGACGATGTTTTCGCTCTTGGAAATGCCGATGCGCTGGGCGAATTCCCGCAGCCCTTCTGGCGTATAACCACGACGACGCATGCCGGAAATGGTGGGCATGCGCGGGTCGTCCCAGCCGCTGACGCGCTGCTCGTTGACCAATTGCAGCAGCTTGCGCTTGCTGGTAATCGTGTAGTGCAACTCCAGCCGGGAAAATTCGGTTTGCTGCGGGTGGCAGGGGATGGTGATGTTGTCCAGCACCCAGTCGTACAACGGGCGATGGTCTTCAAATTCCAGCGTGCACAAGGAATGGGTGATGCCTTCCAGTGCGTCGGAAATGCAATGCGTGTAGTCGTACATCGGGTAGATGCACCACGCGTCGCCGGTGCGAATGTGGTGAGCGCGGCGGATGCGGTAAATCACCGGGTCGCGCAGGTTGATATTGGGCGAGGCCATGTCGATCTTGGCGCGCAGCACCATCGCACCATCGGCGAACTCACCGGCGCGCATGCGCGTGAACAAGTCCAGATTTTCTGCCACGGCACGGTCACGGTTGGGGCTATTTTTACCCGGCTGGGTCAGCGTGCCGCGATATTCGCGCATTTGCTCCGGCGTCAAATCGTCAACGTAAGCCAGCCCCTTGTTAATCAGTTCCACCGCGTAGGCATACAACTGCTCGAAATAATCCGACGCCCAGCGCACATCGCCGTTCCAGGCAAAACCCAGCCAGCGCACATCGTCCTGAATGGACAGGGCGTACTCTTCGCTTTCCTTTTCCGGGTTGGTGTCGTCGAAACGCAGATTGCAGGTGCCCTGATAATCCTGCGCCAGACCGAAATTCAGGCAAATGGATTTGGCATGACCGACGTGCAAATAGCCGTTCGGCTCCGGCGGAAAGCGCGTGGCAATGCTGCGGTGCTTGCCGCTGGCCAAATCGGCGTCAATCATGTGGCGGATAAAGTTTGAAGCGGGGGTATTCATGGCGATACTCGTGGACTCTAGCAATCGAAGGCGCGGATTCTACCCGAAAGCCGGGCGGCTCCAAACCCCGCGCACTGCGTCAGGGCAATTTGCCCGCCGCCACCATGCGATTCAGCAGCACATGCGGCGATAGCCATTGCACAAGGTCGTCGAAATCGTTGCCAGGTTCGCGGGCGACGAAGGTGTTGTCGTTGTCGGCATTTTCCTGTTCGTCGGCACTGCCACCGGAAAGTTGCGTGCCGACGAGGGTATAGCCCCCTGCGCCATTGGGGCCATGTGACACGATCACCGCCGGAATTTCCGTGGCCAGTTTGTTGCCGCCGTTGGTCAACAAAGTCAGATTGGCGGTGGAGCACAACTGGAACGACACACCGGGCGATAAGGCGCAATTTTCGCCGGTGCCGTCCGCGCCGTCGGCAAAGCTGGCGCTGACGCGATAGCTGAAGCGCCGCCCCCAGGCATCGCTTTCGCCCACGCCCAATGTCGCCCACGGCAGCACGCCTTGACTGAGACTACACACCGCCGCCACGCCAGAACCCGTCACCGCCTCCAAGCCGGTATTGCCGCTGCCGCTGGCCGGACAGGGCAAGCGCCCCCGGCTGACGGTAAAGCCCAGCACGGCATCCTGAATGTCGTTCAACTGGCGGCGCGTTTCCTGGCGGCGTTGCATTTCCTGTTGCGCCGATAACAACGGCAGGCTGGCCGACAACAAAATGCCCAGCACCAGCAACACCACCGCCATTTCCAGCAGCGTAAAGCCTTTCATCGACATTTCACCCCTCCATCGACGCACAGCACCTGATCGTTGACCTGCTGGAATGCGGCCACCTGCTGCACACTGTAGGTGACAAAATTCAGCGGCGGATGGTCTGCCGGTGCGTGCTGATTGACGCCTTCCAGATAGGCCGTCACGTCAGCGCTGTTAGCGTGGTTTTGCGTCGCCAACGCTGCCCCGGCACTGATTACCACGGCGGGGAAACTGCCCTCCTGTGCCGGACTGCCGCCGCTGATGCGTAAACAACCGGTGCCACAACTGGCCGCTTCGCCCGGCCCCATGCCCTCGGCCAGTTGATAGAACAGCAAATTGCGCCAGCTTTCCCAGTAGCCGGAAGCAAACACCGTGCAACGCGGCCCCCAGCCCAGTGCCATGGCCGGGTCGGTCAAACCGGCGCTGGACAAGGCGCTGCGCAACTGGTTGAGCGTGCCCTGCAAGCTGTTGATTTGCGCCTGTATCACGGCGGCCCCGGCGCTGCTGGTTTTTTTCGCCAGGCTGGTTGCCAGGTCCGCCGCCTGCTGGCCGAGTTGGCGCAAATTGCTGTCGATGGGATCCACCGCTGCCGTTTGCGCGGATTGCATCTGGCTGGCAGCGCTGGACAGGGCAGCGCGGCTGGTGCCGTTGTTGCTGGCGGCATAATTGTTCAGCGCCACTTGCACGCCGACCGCCGCTTGCACAAACGCCACCGTACTGTCGCTGCCCGCCGTCAGCAGCGGATTGGGTTGCAGTGGCAAGCGGCCAAAGCGCGTCTGCCACATCCCCCAATAGCGCACCTCGTTGAACGGGCTGGCCCACGGGTATTTGCCACCGGACAGCGCGGCGTATTCGTCCAGACAGGCGCGCACCTCGCGCAACACCCGCCGCTCCACCAGCGGGAACAACATGCCACGGGTAATGGCAATGGCTTGGTCGTTGAAGATGGCACTGCGGAACTGGCGCGAAAACACTTGGTCGCCATTGGCGTTTTCGCCTTCCAGAAATTGCGCCGAGTCGTTTTCCTGCACCGTACTACGCAACTGACCGTCCAGCGCCGGGCCGGGAGCAAACACAATCGCCACCGGCTTTTCTGGCGCGCCATCGTCCCAGGACAACTGTGCCAAGGTGTCGCTGTTTTGCGGGCGGGCGCTGTCATCATCGCGGAAATTCGGCGACAGCACGTACCACAAGCGTGCGCCTGCGCCGTCGCGCAAATCGTCCAGCCGCAAGGTACGCCAAGGGAAATGACCGAGATAGGCCGGGCACTGGCTGCCGCTCAACAAATCGGCAATGCCGTCATTCGGCACGTTGTTATTGCTGATATTGGTCAAAAAATCCGGGCAGGGCAGGCTGGCGGGCATGTTGGCATCACTCAGTGCGCGACCGAGTAGCGCATCGCGGGCCAGCGCCAAGACACGCTCGGTACGCAACTGTTGTGCTTGCCGACCCTGCACCTCACTCAGGGTCTGCACTAGCGCAGCCAGCGCCCCCATCACCAATATGGACAGCAGCCCCCATAAAGCGCTACCGCCCTGCGTCGAGCACTTAATCATGACGGCGCAAACGCAATGAGGAGACAGGGGGAACCGCAGAAAGTGCAGAGGCTGGTTGTACACGCACACCATCCAGCCAAAGAGCGCGCAGCTTGCCCTCTCGCCGAATCCAGCCGTTGAGCATGGGCGGTGCGGCCACAGGGGATGCTGCCTGCGCGGTGCGCTCTGCCGGGGTAAAAAACAATCGCCCCAACGGGGGCTCACCTAATACCGGCCCACACACACATAAGCCCAGCATTACGCTAACCAGTTTCATGTTGTCCCTCGCATCTGTAACACCAGCCAGCGCCCGTAACACGCCGCCTGCAAACCCGCCTCTACCCGTCGTACGACACAACCCTCTAGCTGAAACCATCCATGGGGAAGCTGTGTCAATTCGGCAAAGAAAGCCAACAGCGGCAGTTCGTGCGGGACATCCAAGGTCAATTGCATGGGCACCCTCACTGCCTGCCACTGCGCACTCGGCCCATCGCCCACTTGCGGTGGTGACAAGGTATAACTGAAATGTGCGACCTGCTGCAATTTCCCAACACTGGCCGACCAATCTTGCAAAGGCGGCATGTTCAACAGATGTCGCTGCTGCAACTGCCGAAACAGCGGCTCTTCAATCTGCAACACTGCCTGTGCCTGACGTGCTAACTGCAACTGTTGCCGAACATTGTGCTGCATGCTCTGCGCCTGTTGCACCTGTTGCTCAGCATCTCGCACCCGCCACTCCACCACCAGCAACAACAGGACACCGAACAACCATGCAGCGATGCCGAAGTGGCCAATATGTTGTCGCGCATAAGTTCGCCAGTGCTTGTTCATGGCCGCTCCAACTGCAACACAAACTCACCTGACGGCGTGTACGGTGCTTGCGTCACCTGCACCCGATAGCCTTGTTGCTGCAAGGCCTGCTGCAAACGCTCAAATATGGCTGCGGTTGCACGTACATCACGGTTTTCCAACAGGTGCGCCTGCACACCCAGCACGACCCCAGAGGCCTGTTGCTGCCAGGAAAATTCATCCAGCACCATGTCGGGAAAGTCGCTCCAGACCTGACTGAATGGCTGCAACACCTGATGCGGCGTAACCCCTGAGGCATGACGGCGAAAATACGCCACAGCGGCCTGTACTTCGGCAGCGGGAATCCCGCTCACACGCTCCGGCAGTGCCTGCATCTCCCGCTGCATCTCCTGTGTCGCACGCTGTAAAGACGCCGCCTCCCCCTGCGTTGCCAACCGGTAGCCAGACCACAGCATGCTCAGCAGCAACCAAATCACACCCGACCACCACCAGCCACGTTGCCAATACCAGGTTCGCAAGTTTTTTTGCTGCGTCGCAGGCAAATAATGTGCCGCCTGCGGGTGCGTCACCAAATATTCCATGAAACCCGGAGTAACATCATGGTGCATCTCCGCCACGCAAGGCGGAAAGGGCTGCCACTCCGTCGCCACAGGCAATTGCGCCGACACGCTGGCATTACTCAGCCAACGCACACTCAAAACCAATTCGGGCTGACCACGGCGCAAAAACTGCACGGTACGTGCCACCTCAGCCTCCCAGTCTGCCGGGTCAAACAGGGGGCTCAGACGCGAAAATTGCAACTGTCCCTCGCGGAAATAACTCTGCCGCAACCCCGATCTACCCTGAAACGACACCAGCAGCAAGGATCCACGACAGTCACCCACCAAGGCCACCCCCAGCAATGCCAGCGAATAAATACCCAGCAAGGGGATATTTTCTGCCGATAGCATCTCTAACCAAGGCTGCAGCAAGCCGGGATTGGTCAGCGCGGATAACAACGCTTGTTGCGCGCCCCCCTCGGCACGCCCGCTCAATCGGGCTTGACGTAGCGTAGCGCCGGGATAGCGCGCCTCCAAGCGTCGTTGCAACAACGCGGACAATTCCGGCTTGGGTAGATCAGGCAACGACATCGGGAAAAAATCCTCTTCCACCAAATCGACCAGCATCTGGCATGGCGCCACATGTTGCTGCAAAAATGCGCGCACTTCGCTGGATTGCTGCTGGGAAAACAACGCCTCTGCACGCACCTGCTGCCCTTGGCGTAGTTGCAGGAAAACATGCCGGGCGCTTAAAGTCAGCAATAGTTTCATAGCCCCCCCATTGCCGTCATCAGATCGTATACCGGCCCCAGTACGGCCAACATCACCCAACCCAACAACACGCCCAGCAACAGCGTCATTAGCGGCTCCAGCAAACTATGCCAACGCTGCACCGCCTGTCTGGCTTCGCGCTGATAAAAATAGCTGATGTTCAGCAGCGCCTCGTCCAATACGCCCGTACTTTCCCCAACTTTCAACATACGAATGACCAACGGCGGAAATAGACCGGTCTGGGCAAAGCTGGCCGCCAGTGGTTGGCCGTTGGCAATGGCCTGAGCAGCCTGCCTGACCCCACCGGCCAAGGCCAGATTGCCCAACACACCCGGTAACACACGCAGACTTTCCAGAATACTGATCCCGGCGCGATACATCAGGGCAAAATGACGCATCAGGCGTGCCAACAGCAATTTTTGCAGGACATTGCCCAGACCCCAGCAGCGCAATAACCAGGCATCCCGGCGTTTACGCCATGCAGGATCACGCTGCACAACCTGCCACAACGGCAACGGCAATAACAACAATGGCAACCACCAGGCACCACCATGCCGCAGAAAATCAGAAAGACCCAACAACATGCGGAGTTGCCAGGTCAATTGCTGCCCCATGCTGCGCATGAATGTGGTCAATTGCGGCACCAAATACAGCAATAAAAATAACAGCACCGCCGTCATCACCAGCAGCAATAACAGGGGGTACAACAGGGCACTACGTGCCTGAGCGGAGATTTCATCCTGCCATTTCAAATCCTCGGTTAAATCCGCAAACACTGCAGGCAATTCCCCACTGACTTCCCCCGCCTGTACCAAACTGATTTCCGTTGCCGAAAACACATCCGGGTGAAGCTGCATGGCCTGCGACAACGACTGACCATTCTGGATCGCGTTGAGCACACCGCTCAACGTCACTCGCAACAAAGGATGCGTACTACTGTCCCGGAGATCGTGCAAGCTGTCCAACAGGGGTATCCCAGCCCGAGCAAGCTGGGCAAGATTGAAAAACAAGGTAATGCGTTCCTGCATCGGCACGCGCGTTGGCCCCCACCAAGTCACACGAGCCGAAATCAGCTCCAGCCCCTGCATCGCCAATTGCCGGGAAAGTGCCGATTCATCCTGTGCCTGCATTTGACCACGTTGCAACTCCCCACCAGCCGTCAATGCATGATAACAATATCGCTTCATGACACCACCCCCTGCAACCCCACCACACGCTGTACTTCCGCCAGCGAGGTCATACCTTGCAGAACCCGACGCAACCCCTCCATCACCAAGGGCCGAAAGCCTTTTTCCAGTAAATGATGGCGCAATTGACGTGCCGAGGCACGGCGGGCGATCAACTCTTCCAACGCTGCATCGACCCGCAGCACCTCCATCAAGGCCATTCGCCCGTGATAGCCAATATGCCGACAATGCTCACAACCGACCGGGCGATACAGCACGCTGTCCGCCGTGATGCCGGGCAGGGCCAGTTCTTCCTGATTGGGCATCAAGGGCTGACGACAGTGAGGACACAACACCCGCACCAGTCGCTGTGCCACCACGCCGATCAAATTGCTGGCCATAATGTCCGGCAGCACGCCGATGTCCAGCAAACGGGGAATCGCCCCCAGCGCAGAATTGCTGTGCAGGGTCGCGTACACCTGGTGGCCGGTCATGGCGGCGCGGAAAGCCATGTCCGCCGTGGCCGCATCACGAATTTCCCCTACCAGGATGATGTCGGGATCCTGACGCAAAATCGAACGTATGCCTTGGGCGAAATCCAGTTTGGCGGTTTCATTGATGGAGGTCTGCCGTACCAGTGGCAGCGGATATTCCACCGGATCTTCCAGCGTCATGATGTTGACGCCTTCGCGGTTAAGATGGGTGAGGATGGAGTACAGGGTAGTGGTTTTGCCACTACCGGTCGGCCCGGTGACCAGAATCAGGCCCTCCGGTTGCGCCAACAAACCAGTCAGCCGAGCCAACGTATCCTCGGCCAAACCCAGTTGCGACAACGGCACGATGCCCTGCTGGCGGTCAAGAATGCGCAATACCACATTTTCACCATGGGTCACCGGATGAGACGACACCCGAAAATCAATACTTCGCCCCGACAAATGCAAGGAAAAGCGCCCATCCTGCGGCGCGCGGGTTTCGGCAATATTCATGCCCGCCAAGACTTTAAGCCGCACTAACATGCCGGGCCACCAACCCGGATGCAAGCTGCGCATCGCCTGCAACACCCCATCCAGGCGGTAACGTACCCGTAAAAATCCCAGCTCTGGCTCAAAATGAATGTCGGAGGCCGCGCGCTGAACGGCGTCTGCCAGCAGCGCCTCCACCAATCGCACCACCGGCTGACTGGATTCGTCGACGGGGTAAGTAGATGCTTGCGGCTGCGCATCTTCAGGCGCCATTGCCTGCAATATACCGTCGATAGATTGCCTAACCTCATAATGCTGCTCGATGGCGCGCCGAATATCAGCGGCATCGGCGCGCAAGGACACGATCGAGCGTTGAGGCCCCAGCAAAGCGCGTACCTGATCCAGTGCAATCAAATTCTCAGGATCTGCCAGTGCCAGGCAAAAACGTTGTTCATCCAAAGCCAACGGCAACAGTTGATAGCGACGCGCCACGTCATGCGGAATACACGCCAAAGCCGCCGCTTGCACCACAACCTGTGCCAAATCCACAAGCGTGGATGTATCCGCATCGACGAATGACGGACAACCGCCCTGACAAGGCTGACCTGTCGCAACAGAGGTTCGCTCCAAGAACGACGAACTGGATTGTGCGCTTGTGGTATCCAACATGTTATTCACCGTTGCAAAGACTGAATATGCTGTTCTAGTTGTACGCGCGGCAACACATCTGGTGCCTTATCCATCAGCGATAAGGCGCGCTGATAAAACATCAGCGCTTGGCTTTTTTGTCCAAGCTGCTCCAGACTGACTGCCAGATTGAAGCTGACCAGCACATGCCGTGGATGCAGACGATAGGCGGAGAAATATGCCTGTTGCGCCTCTCCCCAGCGCAACTGACGCGCGTAATAATTGCCCAGAGCAAGATGCAAAGACGGCGAATCCTGCTGTCGCTGCAACCAGCGCTTTAGATGACTCTCCACCTCCTCCGTCGCCATAAAATCCGATAAAGCCGCGTGGGCCAGCGCATTTTCAGGTTCGATCACCAACGCTCGCTGGTAGTACTGCATCGCTAATGCATTTTCGCCCCCCTGTTGTGCAATTGCCGCCAACCCCAGCAAGGCATCCACGTTGCGCGGCACCTGGGCCAACACCTGCTGATACAGACCTTCTGCCAAGACGTGTTCGCCGGCTTGGTAAGCCTGAAAAGCCTGTTGCAAGCGCGCATCCAGCGACGCCGTAGCATGGGGCACACTGCGCACAACGGCTGGTTGCCCGTTTTTTGCGGCACGATGAGCCGCCTCCTTGACCGGCTCCGCCGCCCACGCCATGGTCACCAGCAACAACCACAAACGCACTATTTTGCTCATGGCGCACCTCCAGGTATTTCATTCAGCAGAAACCGCCCGTCCGGCAAATAGTCACGCAGGGCGCGGTAATCTCCATCCACATGCGCACTGCGAATGACCGTGGGCCGCAAAAAAATCACCAACTCGGTTTTTTCATTGTTGTCGTTGCGCTGCTTGAACAACTCCCCAGCTACCGGCAAGCGCGACAAGCCCGGCACCGCATCGGTCAGATTGTTGACGCTGTCCTGCATCAGCCCGCCCAGTACGGCGATCTGATTGTTTTCCACCCGCATCACCGATTCCATTTCGCGGGTCTGGGTTTGCGGAATGCGGCTGACCACGCCCGCGCGGGCCAAATCGGGATTGGGGTCATTCACAAAGCTGGTGACACGCGAAATCGACGGTTTGAGGTTGAACAACACCGAATCGTTTTCGCTGATCTGCGGGGTGACGCTCATGGTAAAGCCCACCGGCAGGGTGGTCGGCGAGCTGGTATAGCTGGTTTGCGAGCCGGTCTGATTGGTGACGGTATTCGCCGCCAGGGTGAAATAGACATAGTTGTCCACCACCTTGATGATGGCGGTCTGGTTGTTGATGACACTCAACTTGGGACTGGACAGTACCCGCACATTGCCAAAGGATTCCAGCAACGATACTTGCGAACCGATGCCGCCCGCGCCGGGATTGGTAATCACGCCGAAAGCACCTTGCCCTACGCCAGTCGGCAAACCGACGCTGTTTTGAAACAACTTGAAGCTTTTGCCGTTGGCCCTGAGCATGGCCGACCAGTTGATGCCCTGACGATATTGCTGACTCAGTCGCACTTCGACAATGGTCGCTTCTATCATCACTTGGCGACGGGTACGGCTCATTACCTCGTCAATGAAGGCCTGGATTTTTTCATGTTGGCGGGCCGTGGCGCGCACCGTGAGCAGACCGGCTTCCGGACTGACAATCACCGAGGCGGCTTCGCGGAAGGTGCTGCGCTTGGTAATCGTGGTACCGCCCTCCTCGAAATTGATGGGGTTGGGACTGTTTTCCACGCCAATCACCCGCGCCGTGCCGCGCCGTCCGTTACCGGGTTGCACGCCCGTGCCAGAGCTGCTGGCAGCCTTGACCTGTTGCACGGAGGTTTCGCTGGAGCCTTCCGGGAGAATTTTGTCGGTTTCGCGCAAAATATCGCGCACATTCTGCGCCAAGGTTTCCCAAAAACGGTTGTGCGACACATTTTTCAAGCTAACCGAGGAATTGTTATTCGGGACATTGACCGCACCTGCACTATTCGGGCCATTAGAAGCCGTGACTTGCGCACTGGTGACCAACACGCTCTCGGCATCACGGGTCATGTTGACGTAATCAATCTTGTAATTGCGCAAATACGGCCGATCGGGCATCACCACCAGATGCCCCGCCTGCAATTCGTAACGCATGTCCACCTGCTGAGCCATGCGCGTCAGGATTTGTGGCAGGGTTTGCTCAATTGCATTCAGGGTAATCTCGCCATCGATACCGGGATGAATGTCCAGATCCAGCTTGGCATCGCGTGCCAAGGCCAGCAGAAGCTCCTGTACCGGCAGATTTACCACCACAACACTGTACGTTGGAATTTTTTGAATCGGACGTGGCGGAGGAAGAATGAGGCTACGCTGTATGGGCTCCGGAATACGGCGCTCGTCCGTCGCCACCGAGCGCAGCAAATGTGCACCCGAAGGTTGCAGCGGCACCGTTGTACAGGCGCAGAGCAAACAAACACTACAAGAAGAAAGCCAACGGAGCCACATTTTCGTCTCCCTGAGGAATCATCACCGGATGCTGATTAACTCGCAAACTTCACCGACAAATCAGCAACGCGCTCGGATGACTTTCAGAATACGCCCGCGTATCCGCTTTTTCAATACCTTCTAATCGTAGTCAACTATTAAGGGGGCATGATCGGAAAAGCGCTGGGCCGTATACACCGCCGCCTGTCGCGCGTGCACCGCCAGCGCTGGCGTGGCGATGTGATAATCAATGCGCCAGCCGACGTTGTTTTCCCATGCCCGCCCTCGATTCGACCACCAAGTGTAACTTTCCTGCTGCGGATAGAGGCGACGGTAGACATCTACCCAGCCCAAAGCCAACACATCACTCAACCAGGCGCGCTCTTCCGGCAGAAAGCCGGAATTTTTGCGATTGCCGCGCCAGTTTTTCAGATCAATTTCGTGATGGGCAATGTTCCAGTCACCGCAAATCACCACTTCGCGCCCGCTGGTCAGTAAGTTGCGTAAATGGGGCAAAAAAACAGCCATGAATTTGAATTTCATCGCTTGTCGCGCTTCCCCGCTAGAGCCGGAAGGCAGATAGACCGACACCACACTGTAGTCAGCAAAATCCAATTGCAGATAGCGTCCCTCCGCGTCAAATTCTGCCACCCCTAGCCCAACGATGACTGCCTGCGGTTGCTGGCGGCAATAGATGCCGACGCCGCTATAGCCCTTTTTGTCGGCATAGTGAAAATAACCGTGATAGCCGGCGGGCTGCTGCATAGCTGGCGTCAAATCTGCTGCTTGGGCTTTCAACTCTTGCAAGCAGACGACATCGGCTTGCTGGGTCTGCATCCAGTCAAAAAAACCCTTGTTGGCGGCAGAACGAATGCCATTCAAATTCATGGAAATAATGCGCATGGTGTGTCCATAACAGCGAGTCCAGTCGCACGAATACGGCGGGAGCATCGCAAGGAAAGTTTTCAGATATCGGGAGGCGCCATTATAATGCCGACGTCCCTCCTTACTATTTTCCTTTGCGCCATGTTCAACTTTCGCCAGGATTTCATTCGCTTCGCTGTCGCACAAAAAGTACTGTGTTTTGGCGAGTTTCAAACCAAAGCGGGTCGGCTCTCGCCTTATTTTTTCAACGCCGGATTATTCAATGATGGCAGCGCCTTGCGCGCCCTGTCACAGTTTTACGCCCAAGCGATTCAAGCCTCGAACGTACCATTTGACATGCTTTTCGGCCCTGCCTACAAAGGCATTCCGTTGGCGGCGGGCACCGCGATTGCCTTGGCGGAACAGGGCCGCAACGTCCCGTACAGCTATAACCGTAAGGAAGCCAAGGATCACGGCGAGGGCGGCACCACCGTCGGCGCCAAATTACAAGGCCGCGTCCTGATCATCGACGACGTGATCTCTGCTGGCACCTCCGTGCGTGAATCCATCCACATCATACAAGCCGCTGGCGCCCAACCCTGCGGCGTTGTGATTGCACTGGATCGCATGGAGCGTGGTCAGGGTGCATTATCTGCGGTGCAGGAAGTGCGGCAGCAATATGACATCCCGGTCATTGCCATCGCCAGCCTCGACGACTTGTTGAGCTACCTGCAAGACTCCCCTGACATGCAAGCCAACCTGCGTGCAACACAACAATATCGTACCCAATACGGGGTGGATCATGACTAAGCGCAGACTGCTCTTGGGATTGTGGTGCCTTTTGACATTCGCCATTTACCCCGCACAGGCGCGCCTGTACAAATGGGTAGATGACCAAGGTGTGACGCATTATGGCGAAGTCATTCCGCCGGAATTTGCCAATAAATCGCGCAGCAAGTTGTCCGCAGAAGGTCGGGTCACCGAAACCCAGCAAGTCTTATCGCCAGAACAACGTAAAGCCCAAGAAGCGGCGCTGCAGCAGCAGGCTTTGCAAGATGCCGCGCTACAAGAGCAAAAGCGCCATGATGCAGCGCTGCTCGGTTCGTACAGCAACGTCGGTGAAATCGACGCCGCCAAGTCACGCAGCCTGCAACAGATTGACGGCCTGATCAGCAGCATGGTGGCACAAATCAAAATCAATCAGAATCGTCTGACCACCTTGCAGGCAGAAGAGGCGCAATATCGTAGCAACAAAACGCCCGCCCCAGCCTCACTGTTGGAAGAAATGCGTGACACCGCCAACCGCATTCTGAAAAAACGCGCCGACTTGGACAAACTCCGCCAAGACCGCAACGCCACTGACGCCCGCTTTGAAGCAGACAAGACGCGCTTTCTTCAATTAACTGGCGCCCACTGAACAGACGGAGAATCGCCATCCGGGTCGGTCCCATGGACAGATGCTGCGGACAGGCCCCAATATGCTGACTCACACTCAAGCCAAACAGCTTTACCAACTACGCTGGCGCGCTTTCGCCATTGTTGGTGCTGCATACGTCCTGTCTTTTTTTCATCGCTTTGCCCCGGCAGCCATTGCGGGTGACTTACAACAAGCCTTCCATGCCTCAGGCGCCGCCTTGGGGAATCTAGCCGCAACTTATTTCTACATTTATACCGTCATGCAAATCCCCACCGGGGTGCTGGCCGACACGTTGGGTGCGCGCCGCCTGGTTGTCATTGGCGGTGTCTTGGCGGGCATGGGTTCGCTACTGTTTGGCATGGCGGACAGCTTGATGATGGCCTCGATCGGGCGCCTGCTGGTTGGCCTCGGTGTTTCGGTTGTCTTTATTGCGCTGCTGAAACTGAATGCTGCCTGGTTTCACGATCGCCACTTTGCCACCATGACCGGCTTGTCGATTTTGCTTGGCAATGCCGGTTCGTTACTGGCTGCCAGCCCGTTAGCATGGGCGCTGGGCTACACCTCTTGGCGCCATATTTTTATCGGGGTAGGCCTGTTTTCCCTCCTGCTGGCCATCCTGGCACAACGTTTTGTGCGCAACCACCCAGGTGAGGTCGGCTTACCCAGTCTGCGGGAAATTGATGGCAAAACAGCGCACGCGACACATCAAGGCCACTGGTACGACGGTCTGCGGGTCGTCTTGCGCAACCGTGCCACCTGGCCCGGCTTATGGGTGAATCTCGGCTTGGCTGGCTCGTTGTTTGCTTTTGGCGGCTTGTGGGCCATTCCATTTTTACGCGACGTATATGGCATGCCGCGTCCAGAGGCCGCAGCGCATACCAGCCTGCTGTTGGCAGGCTTTGCCTTAGGCGCATTTTTTATCGGCAGCCTATCCGATCGCCTCGGCAAACGTAAACCTATCATGCTGCTGGCAGCACTGCTGTATTGCCTGAGTTGGCTGCCTTGGTTGAATGGCTGGTCGATCCCCCCCGGCCTGAGCCACAGCCTGTTCTTCCTCATGGGACTGGGTGCGTCCAGCTTTACCCTCACTTGGTCTTGCGCCAAGGAGGTCAATCCGCATGCACTCTCCGGCATGGCCACTAGCGTAGTGAATACCGGCGGTTTTTTGGGCACCGCCATCATGCAACCACTGGTTGGCTGGGCAATTGATCTGTCACATGCGCCCAAACACACCTTGGCGGACTACCAGCTGGGCTTGTCCATTCTGCTAGGCTTTTCCCTGCTTGGACTATTGTCCGCATTTTTGATCCGGGAAACGTATTGCCGTTATCAAGACAGGACAGCGGGGTAACAACCGTGTGCAGCCCGGCTGAATTACATCAATTCCTGATCAGCGTGGAGCGGCGCGCCTACAAGCACGCCCTGTTTTCCGTGCAAGATAGCCATGTTGCGCTGGACATCGTGCAGGATGCCATGTTAAAACTGGCCGAAAAGTACGGCGACAAACCCGCAGACGAACTGCCGCTACTCTTTCAGCGCATTCTGCAAAATGTTCTACACGATCACTATCGTCGGCAAAAAGTACGCAACACGTGGATCACCCTGTTTTCCTCTTTCCAAAACAAGCAGGATGATGAAGCGTTTGACCCTCTGGAAATCCTGGAGGAACAAAACGAATCTCAACTTCCCACGGAACCTAGTCAGCTTTTACAGCAAAAACAAACGATTGAACTAATCGAACAGGCGCTAAGCGGATTACCGATACGTCAACGGGAAGCGTTTTTGCTGCGTTATTGGGAAGGATTAGATACCGCCGAAACCGCTGCGGTGATGGGATGCACCGAAGGTAGCGTCAAAACCCATTGCTCGCGTGCCACACACGCACTCGCAGCCGCGCTGAAAGCAAAAGGAGTTGAATCACCATGAACCCTGAACTGGATACCCGAAAAATAACCAAACTTTTAAACCAGAGCACCCGTGACTTGGATGGGTCGACGCTGAAGGCATTGTCTGAAGCGCGAGAGCATGCCTTGCAGAAACAGAAAAAATCTTCCGCGTGGGCGTTTGCGGGTTACCCGTTGCCGCACTGGCACTTCCCGCAGATACAGCATCCTTGGCTGCTGGCTGCGCTGTTGGTCGCTTGTATGACGGTAGCGGTGGACTGGTGGCAGGACGATGAAGATCAGCAGAACTGCGACACGGACATCGCCATTCTCACGTCCGATGTACCCTTGGAAAATTTCCTCGACTAGACCGCCCATGAGCCACCCTCTGATCTTGGCACTCTGCCTGCTCGCACTTTCCCTGCCAGCGACCGCAGCGACACAACCTTGGCAATCACTGGAGGCCGGGCAGAAACAGGCCCTAGCACCCTTGGCGCGACAATGGGATAGCTTTTCCGAAAAGCAACAAAAAGCGCTGCTGCGGGTTGCCAAACGCTATCCAACACTCAGTCCGCCAGAAAAGCTGCGCCTGCAACAAAAACTCACGGCATGGAGCAAACTGACCCCGGAACAACGCATGGCGGCACGTGCAAAATATCTCGCACTGGGTAAAACGCCCGCCGAGCGGGCCGCCAAATTGAAGCAACTGCAATCACAAAAGCCCCTCCCGGCGGCAAGCCACCGGGTCAGTCCGGCCAGTTCGCCCTCCGCCGTACAGGCCGCCAGCAGTCCGGTGAACCCGCTACCTGCCAGCGCCCCCCTACCCTGATCGCCTTACGCAACTTGGTAATGCACCTGGAAGCCATGCCGCTCGCCCGGCTGTAAGGTCAGGGTATTCTCCAGCGCGTTACCAGATTCGACACACAGCATCTCACGCCAACCATCTGGTTCGCCCAAATCGCCCATGCGCTGCGCTTTATCCACCCAGGGGGTCCAAACAACGGTAGACAAGCTGCCCTGTTTTTCCACGACAATCCGTCGCTTCAATCCGGGATCTTCCAAGACACACGTGGCGGCACTGTTGACATACACCCGGTCGGTTTCTGCCGTAAAACTCAAACTCCCCTCTTGGGTACAGAATTCCGTGCCACCGCCGGCCTTATCCCAATAACCAACGCCGTTCAAACCATGCAAGCGTACCGCCGCAATATCACTGATGTGGAAGTAGGTGTGCAGCGCCTCGCTCAACTCGAATGCGGCATCACCGGTATTCGTGGTGGTCAGGCTGATGCGCAAATCGCTCGCAACCTCGATACACAACTCGGCACGACACGCATGCGGCCAAGATGGATGTTCCGTCTGATCCCAATACAACGTCAGACGTACCCCGCCACCAGACAGCGGCTTGGCTTCAGCCACCTGCCAAGGCACCGTGCGCGCATAGCCATGCGCCGGGCCTCCGGCACTGCGTGCGCCAAACCAGGGCCAACAAACTGGCACGCCACCACGTAGCGACTTACCGATAACCGGCTTGGCCTCACGCGACAACCACAACACCGGCTGCGCCTGACCTTTAGGCTGCCAATGCATCAAATGCGCGCCCTGCAAGCACAACCGCGCTTGCCCACCGGCCAGATCAGCCAAGATCAAGCCCGACTCGTCGCTAAAAAAAGTGAGCAGTTTGGGCAAACCAAACTCACGGTTGAGTTGTTCTACATTCATGGTGCATCCTCCATACAAGCCAGGCCATTCCCGGCAAAATTCAGGGTAAATTGAAAAACAGGGTGCGGAGCACCCTGCGCGGTATTCAAAGCGCGGCTCCCGTCGTGTCAGCCAGCAACTCAGCATCGCCGAGCGACGACAGCGCGCTCACCGTACCGTCTGCGCTCAGGTATTTCCCAGGTCGCAGGAAATGTTGCTCGAAATCCTCCGCAGGTACCGGCGGACTGAGCCAATAGCCTTGCAACAAGTCGCATTGTTCCGCACGCAGAATTGCCAATTGCTGCACCGTTTCCACACCCTCGGCCAACACTTTGAACCCCAGAATGTGCGCCATTTCAATGATGGCCGCCAGCAGTGCACGATCCTTGGCCGAAGTCGTAATGTTGTCCACAAAACGCTTGTCTACTTTCAACACATCCAGCGGAAAATCCTTGAGATACGCCAAAGAGGAATAGCCGGTACCGAAATCATCAATGGCCAAATGCACGCCCATGCTGCGCAGATTGTGCAATAAACCGATCACCATTTGCTCTTGCTGCATCAAGGCGCTTTCGGTCAATTCCAGTGTCAACTGACTGTCGGGATAGCCGGTCTGCACCAGTACATCACGCACCTTATTGAGGACATTAGAGTGCTGGATTTGACGCGGCGACAGGTTCACGGACAAGCGCAATTTCTGATAGCCGGCCCGCAACCACGCCTGTCCCTGCGCACAGGTGCGATGCAACACCATCTCGCCGATCCGCGCAATCAGGCCACTCTCCTCGGCAATGGCGATGAATTCGCCCGGCATAATCATCGGGCCATCCAGCGGCAACCAGCGCACCAGCGCCTCGGCACCGACGATTTTACCGCT
>DHYQ01000001.1:0-6975 GCA_002414205.1 Gallionellaceae bacterium UBA5126
TTGGTCAGAGGATCAAAAAACGCCAACTGGCGGATTTTCTCTTCGTCTGATTTGCGCTGGGTAATGTCCACCACCGACGCAACATAATTGGACACTTGACCATCTGGTCGATATACCGCAGTGATAGTGAGATGCTCCGGGTAAATCTCCCCGCTCTTGCGACGATTCCAGATTTCCCCTTCCCAGCCGCCCTGCTGGACAATTCGCTGCCACATGTCACGATAAAACGCCGTGTCATGCCGCCCGGAACTGAGAATCGACGGTGTCCGCCCAATCAGTTCATTTTCACGGTAGCCGGTAATACGACTAAAGGCCGAGTTCACGCGCAAAATGCGATTGTTGGCGTCGGTAATCAGCATGCCCTCCTGAGACTCAAAAGCCGTGGCAGCGATTTGCAATTCAGCCTCATGTGCTTGCAAGGCTTGCATCAACTGAATTTTTTCCAGCTCCACCGAGACCAGGTGCGCCACGGATTGCAAGAAGCCCAAATCCTGCTCTGACCAAGCGCGGTAAGCATGCACCTGGTTAATCGCCAGGAGGTAATAGCCTTGTGCATGGAACAAAAACGGATACCACAACAAACTGTGGATATTCATTTCACCATGCAGCAGCGCCGCCGAGCCTTCTGCCTTGAACAGGGGATGAATGGCTTCCAGATGACTCTCCAACCAGTGGCGGCTGCGCCAAACTTCCAGCGCACTTTGGGCAAACAGCGACAATGGATACACCCCGCTGGTCGGGCGTGCCGCCACATGTTCCGGGCTCACCCATTCACATAGCGCCTTAGCCTGCCCCGCTTCCAGCGACACGTCATACACCAGCGCACGATCGACCCCCAATACCTGACTGAGAATGTACAGCGTGTCGTTCAACAGGCGCTCTGATTTGCCATGTTCCACGATGCTCTGAGCAATGCGATTCAAACCATCGGCAAAATGCAATTGCTGTTGCAGCGCGGCTTCGGCCTGTTTGCGATGCGTAATGTTTTGCACGATGCCAATGCCGCCCACAATGCCGTCGTCACCATCCCGCGAAGGCGCACACAGCATGTTGATCCAGCCACTGGCGGGGCTATTCGTGGCCTGATAATAGCCCTCGTAGTGCCCATCCGCACCGCGCAACGCCTCACGCATCGCGGGCAACACCGACTGATCGTAAATACGGTGCATGTCAAAACCGACCAGACGCGCAACCGACACCTGTAACATATCCGCAAACTGCTGATTACAATAAAGAATCACCAGATTCGAATCGTAATGAAAAATACCCACCGGCAAATGATTCAGCAACAAGCGATAGCGCTCCTCGCTACTGCGAACCACTGACTCACGCGCCACCGCATGCAAACGCAACTGAATGTTTTCAAATATATTTTTTCCAATATGGCGTGCGGTCATCAGCATAAAGCCCAGATACAGCACCGCTGCTATCGACATGGATTGCAACAGTTCATCGCCTGACAGCAGCAGGCGACAGATAATCGGCAGCAGCACCAGAATCACAAAAACTTCTGCGCAGGGGCGGTCTGCGGAATAAGCGACCGTCCCGCCTGCCGTCAATCCACTCAAAATAAATAATAAAAACATCTGATGACTCAGATGATGTGCCGGAAACAGCCAGATCGCCGCTGCCCCCCACGCCAAAGCAGCCGCCCAAGCGCCCAGGCGGAATAGCCACAACTGCGACTGGCCCAGAAGCTCCATCGGCAAACGGCGCAAATACACCACGACCCCCAGGCGTCCGACGCTGATAGCGCACACCCCACCAAACCAGGCCCAGGCCAGACCATGCGGCAGTACGTCGCGCTGAACCCACGTCAGCAGCAACGCCAACAGCAAGCTACTCATCAACGAGGCGCGACTGGACGACAACAACTGTAACAGTTGCTGTCGGGTACTGGCATCCGGGATAGGCCTTGCGCTCTGGTTCACACTCATTTCTCTGGTCGGGGTTGTACAACTTACGATGCACCGCAGCCACTGTCGGCACCATGGCGCCATCACCTGTTCAACATCGCGCCGCCAATCCGCTAGGCCAACCCCGTTGACGGGGTATCCATGAGGATTTCGGCCAAGGCTCGAAGCCGGATCACAGGCTCGCGCTCAGACATAGCACAGGTTTGCACGCCAAGGCGCTATTCTAACCCACACCATCCAAGTCAATTATTAACGAATACCATCTGACACAATTTTTTGACCATTACCCTGAAGGCAATTATGCTGCTGACAGTTTTTGACCCTTCTCAGGAGATTGCCATGCTGCCCGCGCTTAGTGCTGCCGAACTGATTTCCCACCTGCCACGCCGTCCGCCGGACAGCCACAAAGGCATGTTCGGCACCGTTGCCGTGATTGGCGGCTCACGCGGCATGGTGGGTGCGCCGTTGCTGGCCGCCCGCGCTGCCCTCAAACTGGGTGCAGGTTGCGTGCGCGTGGGCATGATTGCCGAACCCCATCTGCCGGTGGATCCACTGCAACCTGAATTGATGATAGACACCGCTTCCGAAGTGCTACGCCAGAAACAATTCAGCGTGCTGGTCATGGGCTGCGGCATGGGCACCCAAAATGTCGGCATGCTGGCCTATGGCCTGGATTGCCCAGTTCCCTTGGTGCTGGACGCCGACGCCTTGAATCTGCTGGCTGAATACGCCGAATTGCGCGCCCTGCTCAGCAAGCGCATGGCCCCGACCGTATTTACCCCTCACCCCGGCGAAGCCGCCCATTTGCTGAATTGGCCCGCCCCCACCGTGCAAGCCGATCGAGTGACGGCGGTACAACAACTGGCGCAACAACTGGGCGGCCCGGTGGTGCTGAAAGGTTTCCACAGCCTGTGCGCCGATGTAGACGGCAAGGTTTTCATCAACAACAGCGGCAACCCCGGCATGAGCACCGCCGGCATGGGCGATGTGCTGGCCGGCATGACCGCCTCCTTTCTGGCGCAAAACATGACCCCCATGCACGCTCTGTGCCTGGCCGTGCACCTGCACGGCGCGGCGGGTGACACCTTCGCCCGCCACGACGCCATCGGCATGACCGCCAGCGAACTCACCGAACAAGCCCGCCATTTGCTGCACCAGTGGCAGAAAAATCACTGATTCACCGACGCAATCCGGGGTGGCACAAAGTCACCCCGTTCTGTTTTGGCCGCAACTCGTCCTTCAAATTAGATCCACAACTCAAAACCTGTCCGTAATTTTTTTACGGCACGCTTGATGCACACCACTTTCTGCTATATCTTTCGCCCCCACCAGTTTATTTCACACCAAGCAATCCATCATGCTCAAACGATTTGAAGTCCAGAATTTCAAGAACTTCAAGGACAAGTTCGTTTTCGACCTGTCCGAAACCAAAAACTACGAATTCAACCCGGAGTGTGTGCGGGATGGCTTAGTAAGCAAGGCGCTGATTTATGGGCCGAATGGGTGTGGCAAATCCAATTTGGGTCTGGCTATTTTTGATTTGGTGTTACACCTCACCGACAAAAGAAGTGAACCTCATTTATATCAAAATTATCTGAATGCAGATTCGGAAAATCTGGTGGGGAAATATGCCGTTCCAAAACCAGAAGCACACTTTACCTATGTTTTTCAATTTGGCGGGGTAAGTCTTGAATACAGCTACGAGAAGGTTGAACTCGGCTTTGTCGTTTTGGAATCGCTGAAACTGAACCAGCAAGAGGTGTTGAGCTACCGTATAGGTGAACCGATTCAAACAAATCTGCAAGGGACAGAAACCCTGAACAAGGACTTGGGTGGCAGCTCTTTATCGGCACTAAAATATCTTAGGAACAATGCCGTTTTGACAGATGAAATCAGTCGAAATGTGTTGGACAAATTCTTCAAGTTCGTTGATGGAATGCTGTTTTTTAGATCCGTTGAAAACAACGTTTTTATCGGCTATGAAAATGTTGTTGAAAATATGGATGGCTACATTGCCAAAAACTCACTGACGGATGATTTTGAAAGGTTTTTGAATAATGCAGGCATTAAATGCAAGCTTGCAGCCGTTAGCCAGAATGGTGAACAACGTTTGGCCTTTGTGTTTGAGCATAGTCTCAGAGAATTTTGGGAGATGGCATCAACAGGGACAAAGTCGTTGACTTTGTATTACTACTGGATGCAAAAAGCGAAAGCGATTGGCGAAAGAAATGCACTGTCTTTCGTATTTATCGACGAATTCGATGCGTTTTACCACCACACCTTGTCTCAACTGGTTATCAGTGAATTGAAAAAATTGCCGGTACAGGCCGTGCTGACCACCCACAACACCAGCATTATGACCAACGATTTGTTGCGCCCGGATTGTTATTTCATCATGCAGGACGAACAGATTGCGCCCATCTACAAATTCACCGACAAAGAACTGAGATTCGCGCACAACATCGAAAATATGTATCGCCGGGGCGCGTTTAATGGCTGAGACCATTTTGCTGGTGTTTGAAGGCAGCAAAAGAGAGCCTCAAATTCTGGACAGCTTCCGCAAGAATTACCTGCATGGCGAAAGCCGCACGCTGTTTCATGTGTGTTATGAGGCTGAGGTTTATCAGCTTTGGCAAAGTCTGAAAGACGACCCGGATGTGTCGCTGATTCGGGAATTGCAGTTCCGCGAGCAAAAACTGGGCAAGCCCTCCGGCATTCCCTACGAAAAAGTAACCGACATTTTTCTGTTTTTCGACTACGACGGTCAATCTTCCCTGGCATCCGACCGTGACATGGCCGACATGCTGCGCTACTTTCAGGATTCCAACACCATGACGGGCAATGGTTTGCTGTACCTCAGCTATCCAATGGTGGAAGCCATTCGGCATCTGGCACCAGGCATTGATTTCAGCCAAGTAGTGGTAAATGCCAAAATAACCGGCGCGGAATATAAAAAACTGTCTGCCTGTTCGGATTATCAGCATTTGAAAAAACTGGAAAAAGCGGATTGGGATTTCATCAACGCCGAGCACTATAAAAAAGCCCATTTTATTGTGTGCGGCAGTTGGGCATTGCCTGCCAATCAAGCCACCTTGGCGACACTCAATCAAAGCGGCATTTTTGCTGCCCAGTTGAAAAAATATATCCAGTCACGCCAAGAAATCGCCGTCCTCAGCGCATTCCCTTTCTTTATCGTTGAGTATTTCGGTGAAAAGGTTTTTGCCGAATTGCAACAATCCCTCCACCCAAGCGAGCATTCAGAGCCATGACCAAACCCGCCCACACGCCGATGATGCAGCAGTATTTATCCATCAAGGCGCAGCATCCTGACATGCTGCTGTTTTACCGCATGGGGGATTTTTATGAGCTGTTTTTCAGCGATGCGGAGCGGGCGGCGAAGTTGTTGGACATTACCTTGACCCAGCGCGGGGCCAGCAACGGGCAGCCGATCAAGATGGCCGGGGTGCCGTATCACGCGGTGGAGTCGTATTTGGCGCGGCTGGTGAAGCTGGGCGAGTCGGTGGCGATTTGTGAGCAAATTGGCGATCCAGCCACCAGCAAGGGGCCGGTGGAGCGCAAGGTGGTGCGCATCGTCACGCCCGGCACGCTGACCGATTCGGCGCTACTGGAGGAGAAGCGCGACAATTGGTTGCTGGCGGTGCATGTGGCGCAGGGCAAGCTGGGCTTGGCTTGGTTGAGTTTGGCCGCTGGGCAGTTCTGGCTGTGTGAAACCAGCGCCACGCAACTGGCGGCGGAGCTGGAGCGGCTGCAACCGTCGGAGGTGTTGCAGGCGGAAGGCAGTCGCTTGACGCTGAACACGACGGCGGTATGCCAAAGTTTGCCGGATTGGCATTTCAATGCCGACACGGCGCGGCGGGCCTTGTGCCAGCAATTTGCCACGCTGGATTTGGCCGGTTTTGGCTGCGCGCAAATGGACGTGGCGGTGGCGGCAGCGGGCGCGCTGTTGGGCTATGTCAAGCTGACGCAGGGGCAAAACCTCGGCCACCTCAACGGCTTGCAGGTGTATCACGCCGACCGCTATGTGCGCATGGATGCGGCCACGCGGCGCAATCTGGAAATCAGCCAAACCCTGCGCGGCGAGCCTGCGCCGACGCTGTTTTCCCTGCTGGACACCTGCGCCAGCAACATGGGCAGCCGTTTGTTGCGGCATTGGCTGCACCACCCGCTGCGCGACCGTGGCGTGCTGCGGCAACGGCTGGCGGCGCTGGCGCAGTTGCAAACCGCCGCCACACCCGGCGCGGCGGCGCTGTTCCAGCAAGTGCATACCCACCTGAAACCCATTGTCGATGTGGAGCGTGTGACGGCACGCATCGCCCTGCGCAGCGCCCGGCCCCGCGATTTATCTGGCTTGCGCGATACCTTGAGCGGTTTGCCTGCGTTGTTGGCGACCTTGGCGGGAGCCGATGGCAAAAGTGCGAATAAATTCGCACCTACGGCGGAAGCCGAGTTGCTAACCCGCCTGTGCGCCGAATTGCAAATTTCCCCCGCCCTGCCCGCCTTGCTGCAAGCCGCCTTGCGCGCCGAACCGGCCAGCGTGTTGCGCGAGGGCGGCGTCATTGCCGACGGGTTTGATGCCGAACTGGACGAGTTGCGCGCCATTCAGACCAATTGCGGCGACTTCCTGCTTGATCTGGAAAGCCGCGAACGCCAGCGCAGCGGCATCGCCAATCTCAAGGTGGAATACAACCGCGTGCACGGTTTTTACATCGAGGTGTCGCAGGCGCAGAGCGACCACGTGCCTGCCGATTACCGCCGCCGCCAAACGCTGAAAAACGTCGAGCGCTACATCACCCCGGAGCTGAAAGCCTTTGAGGACAAGGCGTTGTCGGCCAACGAGCGCGCCCTGGCGCGGGAAAAATGGCTGTACGAGCGCCTGCTGGATCAACTCTTGCCGCAGCTCGACACCCTGCAACGCGTCGCCGCCGCATTAGCCGAGCTGGACGTGCTGGCCTGTCTGGCCGAGCGCGCCGTCAGCCTGAATTTCAGCGCGCCGCAATTCAGCGACGAGGCCCATTTGCACATCGTGCAAGGGCGGCAT
>DHYQ01000001.1:7257-7967 GCA_002414205.1 Gallionellaceae bacterium UBA5126
ATGACCGAAGCCGCCAACATCCTGCACAACGCCACCGCGCACAGCCTGGTGCTGGTGGACGAAATCGGGCGCGGCACCTCGACGTTTGACGGCCTAGCCCTGGCCTACGCCATCGCCCGCCACCTGCTGGAGCACAACCGCAGCTACACCCTGTTCGCCACCCACTACTTCGAGCTGACCCGGCTGGCGGAAGACTTCCCGCAACTCGCCAACGTCCACCTCGCCGCCGTCGAGCACCAGCACCGCATCGTGTTTTTGCACACCGTCAACGAAGGCGCGGCCAGCCAAAGCTACGGCCTGCAAGTCGCCGCCCTGGCCGGGGTTCCGCCCGCCGTGATTAAAACCGCCCGCAAACAACTGCGCCAACTGGAACAACACAGCGCCGCCCACAACCCCCAAGGCGATTTGTTCGACCAACTCCCACCGCTGCCGGAAGCACCCGAACCCATGCCCGAACCACCCGTGCTGCAAGCCCTGCGCGACTTGCAACCGGATGACCTGACCCCCAAGGCCGCACTGGCTTGGATTTATGAGTGGAANNGCCAGGTCGCGCTGATTGCCCTGCTGGCCCACGTCGGCAGCTTTGTCCCGGCGCAACAGGCCACGCTGGGCGACATCGACCAAATTTTCACCCGCATCGGCGCGTCGGACGATTTGGCTTCCGGACGCTCCACCTTCATGGTCGAAATGACCGAAGCCGCCAACATCCT
>DHYQ01000001.1:8322-11041 GCA_002414205.1 Gallionellaceae bacterium UBA5126
CAACTGCGCCAACTGGAACAACAAAGCGCCGCCCACAACCCCCAAGGCGACCTGTTCGACCAACTCCCGCCCCTGCCAGAAGCACCCGAACCCCTGCCCGAACCACCGGTGCTGCAAGCCCTGCGCGACTTGCAACCGGACGACCTGACACCCAAGGCCGCGCTGGCTTGGATTTATGAGTGGAAGGCTAAACTCTGAAAAATGAAAAGCTCACCCTAAGGATGAGCTTTTCAGGATATTTCGGCCTTGAAACTGGATTGACGCAAAATGAAAGAGCAACTATCTACTCGTTATCGATGAAACAAGTGATGGTTGGTCACAGGTGATGTTCCTATTGTGCAGAAATACCAAAACGGGTCATAACGTCACGCACAGCCATACATGCAACGGAATAGCTCCCCTTATTTTTCCCAACTTTTTGAGGGTCATAATTAGCCATTTTGATGACCATTTCTCCATAGCTTGCCATGACATCTCCCAAATGTTTTTCAATGAAAATTGCAGGATCAACGACCCACTCCATATTTCCAAACTTATCCGCGTACATTAGCTCCCGCAAAGAATAAACCAGTGGCATGATAAAGCCATCAGGGTATTCATATTTCACCGACTTTCCATAGTATTTTGTTTTTCCAGCAATTTTTCCATCATCCAACATTGAAACAGAGTTGATCCGACCAAACTTTCCATCGCTGTTTTTGTTGTACGCTTCTGGCAAATATTCATAGAGCAAATCGTAGAGCCGTGGGAGTTCAGAAATCAGCGCCAACGCAGACAAAATTTCGTTGTCGATTACCTCAATACCCAAATCGCTTTGGTTTGGAATGCTAACCCCAGGTGCGCTAATTATTTTCTCAAAAATTTTCACGCATTCAGATTTGGATGAGTAAATTTGCACGGGGTTAACTTGCTGCCCTGATTTTGTACGCGACAAGGGGATCAGGCTAAGCGCTATCAACTCCCTAACCTTGATCCGCCCTCCGTCATTAGTTCGCCATTCAATTTTGTCATACAGATTTTTATCAATATGTTTCTTGAGGATGTCATAAAGCCCCTTTTTATTGGCCTTAGTTTCTTCAGTCAACTGGGTGTTATTGTTTCTGGCTTGCGCAATTTCAAGAATAGAGTCAATGAATTCCGAGTCATCAACCAAATTTTGTTTAGGATAGATAATCTCTATTGGGATTAGGAAATCGGCTGACTGTTTTTTGCTCAAAACAAGCTCAGAAAATTCATTCCATACAGGCTTCAAATCAGACCAGCGTTTAACCGTGCGCAGCTTTTTATCTGACACGCCAACTGATTCCAGAAGGTAGATAGCAATTGCCAGTGTGTTATGCCCCCCATCCAAAATGCCATGAATTTTGGGATTTGAAAAAGAAATTTCAAATCTATTCCGCTCCAAAGCACGGCATGCTTCGGAAGAAATCAAAATGCCTTTTGACATCAGAGGAAACAGCTCCTTGTTATTTCGGATGCTGTCAATAATCTCACTTGTAATGGAACCGCGTTTTGGATTTCTTGGATTAGATTCCAACAACTCCATATCATCGGATGCGTATTTTTCATTCAAAAATTCGTCAATCAACTCGACCATGCTGCTCCCAACCATAAAGCCACTCAATCGGCCTAACGGTACGGAGTCTTTTTGAATGCAATACTCTTGAAAACGTACAACAATTTTCTTTGTCATGATTTTGCCACCTTTAAGATCGAAGTCTAAAAAATGACAAACCGGGGAAGAGATAGTGAGGAAATGTCAGCCTATCAACACTCATCCGAATGTACTACCGGCTTGCCAACTTGCTTGTATCCACAAGCAACACTCTATCCAGAGTGCGGCGGCTTTTTAACATTGACAGCCAATTTAGGTCAAGAAGAAATTACTTCCCACAACGGATACCAACCTCTAGCGGCATGACATAATCCATCCCCGTTCAGAAATACTTACCCCCATGCACCTCGTCGTTTCCATCTCCGGCCACGGGTTTGGCCATGTTTCTCAAGTTGCGCCGATTTTGAATGCGCTGCACCGGCGTTGGCCGGGCTGGCGCTTGACCGTGCGCAGCAGTGTGCCGCTGGGGCATTTGCGTTCGCGCATACATGCGCCGTTTGAACATTTGCCCAGCGAAGGCGACGTGGGGATGGCGATGTTGTCGCCGCTGGCGGTGGATGTGGCGGCCAGTCGGGCGTTGTATGCGGATTTTCATGCCGACTGGGCGCAGCGGGTGGTGGCGGAGGCGACCTTGTTGCAGGAGTTGCAGGCGGATGCGGTGTTGTCGGACGTGGGCTATCTGGCGCTGGCCGGGGCGCAGCAGGCGGGCATTCCCAACGCCGCGCTGTGCTCGTTGAATTGGGCGGACATTTACCGCCACTATTGCGGCACGGATGCCATCGCGGCGCAAATCCACGCCGCGTATGCCGCCGCCGACGCGTTTTTGTGCACCACGCCGGGCATGCCGATGAGCGACTTGCCCAATCGCCGCCGCATCGGCCCGGTGGCAGATTTGGGACGCAACCGCCGTGGCGAATTGGCCGCCTTGCTGCAATTGGCCCCAGACGAAAAAGTGGTGCTGGTCAGCCTGGGCGGCATCGCCAGCCGGGTGCCGATGGAAAACTGGCCGAGCATCCCCGGCGTGCGCTGGCTGGTGCAACAAAGCTGGCAGGTGCGCCGCCCGGACACGGTGGATTTGGAAACCCTGCCCATTCCCTTTGCCGA
>DHYQ01000098.1 GCA_002414205.1 Gallionellaceae bacterium UBA5126
TAGGCCAGCGTTTAGACCTTGGTATAGCATGCGCCCTGAGTGGCGTTGACCGGGAGATGGCGATGTGGCGTGGCAAGTGGGGAGTTGTGGGGGCAGTGGCTGGCATGGTGCTGGCGTTGAGTGCGTTGGCGATTCAGCGCGAGGGGCCGACTTTTCAGTATGCGGGGACACGCTTGCGGGTGGATTTGACCCAGCCGGACGCGGTGGTGCGAACGCAAAGTTTAGCGCGTTTGCCGCGTGACATGTTGCAGGTGCCGTTGCTGCATGATTTGTTGAGTGAAGATTGGGCGTTTTATTACCAACAGCACGAGGATCGTCTGGCGCTGGGTGGTTTTATCAAGCGTATTGCGTATGAGCGCAAGCTGGACTGGTCGGAAAGTTTGTTGCTCAGTGCCTTGAATGAACCGGCAGAAGTTGCTTTTTGGCGCGATGGCAAAGGTGCTTTGCGCCATTACGCGCTGATGTTACGGCGTAATTTTGTGAGCCGCTTGATGCAGCAGATGGCGGCGCTGGGCTTGCAGGATGTGCAATTGCAGCGCGTGCTTGATATGGAAACCGGCAATGGTGTTGCGCCGGTGTACGCCCTGAAACTTCATCCACGCCGTATCTTGCTGTTGATCAGCCAAGGCGACCGTCTGGTGCTGTTGTCCGATCCGGGGTTGTTGCTGGACAGCAATCAGCGTGTGGTGGCCACGTCGCAAGCGGCATTACTGTCTTGGTTGCATGACGACAATTCCCTGTCCAAAAAATTCTCACTGGTCGATGCGGGGCGCAGCACGCATACGTTGGCGATTGGAGCATCCGCGCTGAGTTTGGGATATGCCGATTTAATGTCTGGTTTCAAAGGCTTGCGCTTTGATTTTGGCGGGGGATGGTCCACAGCGGCTTGGCTGGACGGTGGTGGCGGTCGTTTGGGCGACGCGGCACTGTGGCAAGTGGCACCAGTCAATCCCGCAGCCTGTCTGGTGTTGCCAGTGGAATGGCGCACGGTGAAGCGCGTGGTCAACGAGGCAGAGAAAAAGCCCCCGTCGGCGCATGCCTTGCTGGCGTTGGATGGCCCGGCACTGGCTTGCTGGTATGCCGATTCCAAACTGTATTCCCCGGTTTTCATGGCGCGCTTGGCGCAAGCATTGCCGAATCGTGCCAAGGCACTCAGCGACTTGGCGGACTGGGCCTTGAAAGGCGAAGGCAGCGTGCAGGGCGGCCAGGCGGCGAATGTGTCGGTGTGGCGCGGCAAGCAGCAGGCGGCACTGGCGGTCAGCGGACAGTGGGTGGCGTTTTCGCCCGATGGCGCACTGGTGGACAAGGTGCTGGATACCGTGGCACATACCCTGCCCAGCGTGGCCGACCAGGCCGACACCAGCAACCGCACCTTGGCGGTGCTGACGCCGCAAAGCCTGTCCGGCATGGCGGAGCGTGAAATGCTGCAAGCCTTGAATGGCGAAGGTAGCTTGTTGACGGTGGCACAAAGCCAGTTGCCCACTCGTTTACGCACCTTGAATCGCTATCCGCCCTATCTTTTAGAGTTGCAGGGCAATGGCCGCAGCGGCTGGCAGTCCGTCGGCTGGTTAAGCAAAGAGGCCGCGAAGCCATGACCCGACGTGATTTTATGGCTTGGAGTGCATGCGGCCTGCTGGCTGCTTGGCGACCCGCCCTGGCGGAGGAGGCCACCCTTACCCCGGCTCAATCGCGCACTTTCCGCGCCTGGATGGTGCGCATCATTTCCGCCCAATTTTCCCAAATCACTCCCCGCTGGCAGCAACGCGACTGTGCTGGCTTGGTGCGCTTTGCCGTGGCGGAATCCTTGCGTGCACACGATGTGCGCTGGCAGCGGGCCAATGGTCTGGGGCCAGCACCGCTGCCACCAGAACTGACCCTGACCCTTGCCCAGCAATCTCTGCGTCACCGCTGGAAACGCGCCGATGGTCACTATGCCGCTTATGCTTCGGCGCAAGAAATGGTGCAGGGCAATACCCGCTGGTGCGGGCAGGACTGCAATCAGGCCGAGCGTGGAGATTTGCTGTTTTTTGATCAGGGCGATGTGCAGCATCTGATGGTGTGGATGGGGGCGTACATCGCCTACCACACCGGCTCGGTTTACCCGGACGACAACGGTTTACGCGCCGTCACGCTGCGCGATTTGCAGCGCTGGACAGACACGCGCTGGCATCCGGTGCCCGGCAATCCCAATTTTGCCGGGGTGTTCCGGCTCAATTTCCTATCCGCTTGATGACAAAGGGGAAGATAACGTGAAAATCCTTCGTATGTGGTGCTTGCTGTTCTGTGGGCTGTGGCTGATACCGACAGCGCTGGCGGCGGATGGCGCGCCCTTTTTTCTGTTGAGCGATACCGCCTTTGGCAGCGGTGACCTGGCCACGGTACGGCTGGAGATGCGCGATCTGGCCAACGTGCCGGAATACGGCGGCGTGGACGTGTATGTCTATCGGGTGGAGAAACCGCTGGAATTTCTCAAGGCGCAGAAAAATCTGCACCGCATCAACGTCAAGGGCGACTATGCCGGGGAAAGTGTGGCTAATGCCCTGACGCGCATTTGGGACAACTGGTGGGTGGAGTCGCGTGCCGCCTGGCGGCGAATTTTTACCACTCAGGCGCGCATGGCCGTCACCGCGCAGGCACCCGGCGTGCGCACCCATCCGCTGGAGCGCGAATCCACCTCGGCGGTGATGAATCCCAAATATCGTCCGTTGAGCGGGCATACCTTGGTGGACAGTTTCCGCTATCCCCTGCATCTCGCCAAACCCATCAAGCCGCCACGTGGGCTGAAGCTGGAAGGCAGCAGCAGCGAGTTTTTTCCGCAGGATCGAAGCGGGCGTAATGTGATGATTCCCCTTGGTAAACGCGCTCCCGGCCTGTATCTGGTGGAGGTCATGGCGGGCGATCATCGCGCCGTCACGCTGGTGTTTGTGTCGGATGCGCTGGCAGTCACCAAAGTTTCCGGGCAGCAAATGCTGGTCTGGGTGGCGCAGCGCCAGAATGGTCAGCCCATGGCGCAGGCCAAAACGGTGTGGAGCGATGGTGTGGGCGTGCTGGCGGAAGGCGTCAGTGATGCACGCGGCGTGGTGAATTTTCAGCGCACCGCGCCGGAAAAAACCTATGTCTTTGGTCAGGATGCGCAGGGCGGCGTGTTCGTGGCGGAAAATTATTATTACGACAGCGAGGTTTACAACACCAAGCTGTATGCCACGACCGACCGCCCACTGTATCGCCCCGGCGAAACCGTGTTCGTGAAATTTGTCGGGCGAACCTTTCAGTCCGCGCGCACCTCCGTCCCGCTGGCGGCGGGCGACATCAAGTTGCAGGTGCTAGATGCCAACGGCTTCCCCGTGGCCAGCAAAACTGTGCCCGTCACCGCCCAGGGCGGGGATACCAGCTTCCAGCTTCCTGAACAGGCGGCGGTGGGTGGTTATGAATTACGCTTTGAATACAAAGGGAATTTATACGGTGCCGCTTTCCGCGTGGCGGAATACCAAAAGCCGCATTTTGAGGTGCGCGTGTTGCCCGCCAAGCCGAATTTCAAGACCGGCGAGCCGATACGCGGCAAGTTGCAATTGTTCTATCCCGACGGCAAGCCGGTGGCGAACGCGCAACTGGATTTGAATGTGCGTACCCAGCGCGTTTCCATGATTGAAGGCGATTTGGGGTATGCCGGGCAGTTTCCGCTCAATTTGCCCACCACCAGTTTGGTCAGCAACGCACGCGGCGAGGCCAGCTTTGAACTGCCCGCCGCCAGCGAGCCCAGCCGCTACATTTTGTCGGTGCTGGCCCGCGATGGCGCATCCTTCCGCGTGCATGTCAGCAAGGAGTTGCTGGTGGAGCGCGCCAGTGACAGTTACCAGTTGCGTGCCGAGCGTGTGTTTTCGGCGGCGGGCGAAACCGTCACCTTTGCCATTCAGGCCCTTGCGACTGGCGCGGCGACTGCGCCGGTGAGTTGGGACTGGGTGCGACTGGAAAATCGCCAGAAAGCCAACGGGCGTCTGGCCGCACCCGGCCAGTTGGCGTTGAATTTCGCACAGCCGGGCACCTACACCGTGTCGCTGCGTGATGCGGCGGGCAATGTGTTGGGTGCCACGGCGCATTACGTCAGCGGTGGCGGACTGAGCGCGCCACAAGGTGCCATCAACATGGTGTTCGACAAGCGCAGCTATCAGCCGGGGGAAACCGCGCATGCGCTGGTGACCTTCCCGCAACCGGTGGTGCAGGCGCTGTTTACCCTGGAGCGCGACAAGGTGGAGAAAAATGCCTTGCTGACGGAAGGCGGCGATTGGGTACGTCCCAGCCGCATCAGCCCAACGCAATGGCGGGTGGATATGCCGGTGCGGGCGGATTACGGCCCCAATATCACGCTGTCGGTGGTGACGGTGCAGAACGGCGAGTATGTGTTCCAGAATCTGGGCATGAAAGTGGCGATGCCGCACATCGACGTGGCGGTGAAGTCCGACAAGGCGGTGTATGCGCCCGGTGACAAGGTGACGCTGGATTTGAGCGCGCAAGTGGCGGGCAAGGTTGCACCGGGCACGCTGCTGACCGTGGGCGTGGTGGATGAGATGGTGTATGTGTTGCAACCGGAAATCGCGCCTGACATCGAGGAATTTTTCTACCATCCCCGCCGCAACAATGTGCGCACTACGGCCAGTGTCAGTTTTATCGGCTACGATCTGGCCAGACCACCGTCCTCGTTGCGTGCGCCCCGGCGTGGGCAAAGCCCGCAGCGCGCTTTCAAGTTGCTGGAACGCCCCCGGCGCGAGGACAAGGACACCGCGCTGTGGTTACCCACGGTCAAGGTGGATAAACAGGGCCGCGCCACGGTCAGTTTCACCATGCCGGATTCGCTGACGCGCTGGCGGGTGACGGTGCGGGCCAGTGCGCCCAGCGGGACGATGGGACAGCGTCTGGCCTATGTGCGCTCCGACAAGCCGTTCTACGTCAAGTGGACCAGTCCAAATTGGCTGCGTGCCCAAGATGCGCCCGTAGCCAGCGTGGCGATTTTCAACCAGGGTCAGCAGGAAGCCAGCGCAGAATTGCAAACCAGTGGCTTGATGCAGCGCCGCAACAACGTGCGCCTGAAGCCGGGGGCGAATTTCGTGGCCTTGCCGCTGCTACCCCAAGGCAAGGATGGCGTGCTTAACCTGGCGCTGACAGTGAACCAGAAAACCGTGGATGCGTTGAGTGTACCGCTGCGCGTGGCACCGTCCTATTGGCAAAATCCGCATGCCGTCACGCTGCCGCTGCGTGGCAAGGACACTGCACTGAGTCTGCCTGAGGATGCGCGCAACATTCGCGTGCAACTGGCCGACAATGCCAGCAGCCAGTTGCGCCGGGTGATGGATGACCTCATCGACTATCCTTACGGTTGCACCGAGCAAACCTCCAGCCGTTTGATTCCCTACAGTCTGGCCCTGCAATCCTTGAGCGCAACAGATGCGCGCCTGGCCGACACGTTGCGCCAGCAGTTGTATAGCGCCCGTTTCCGTCTGGCGCAATTGGCGGGCGATCAGGGCACGTTTGGCTGGTGGCGTGAGGCCGAGCCGGATCCGCTGTTGACGGTGTATGCCTACTATGCCGATTGGCACGCCAGCCGCAGCTTGCAGCTTGCCCTGCCGAACGGGCATTTCGAGCGCCTGCTGGAGGTGTACCGGCAAAAAGGTGTGCGCGCCAGTCTGTGGCACCGCGCCCTGATGTTGTCCTGGATGCAGGAAATCGGCTTGCCGGTGCGCTCGCTGGCAGAAGCGCTATTGCAGGACGCGCTGCGTGCCCGCCCGGTGACCGAGCCACCGGCCAAGCCGCTGAACAGTGCGGTGCTGGATGATGGCGCGCCGCATCTGGCACAGACCGTGTTGCTGACGCATTTCGTGGTGCAGCAAAGCAAGGGCAATGTGCCGTCCGAATTGAGCCAGGATGTGCTGGGCAATCTGGCCCGCAGCCTGCAACAGGCGGATGCGCCGCTGGATTCAGCCCTGTTGATGCTGGTGGGGCGCAATCCGGTCAGCAATGCCGCTGCCGTGTTGCAACAGGTGCGCGCCGACGCGCCGACCATCGACCGCGCCCTGACCCTGCAATGGGTGTATCGCGCCCTGGGCGGTTTCCCCAAGAGCGCGGCGGCGCGCAGTGCGGCCAGCTTGAATGGCCCTTGGCAGGCTGTGGACAGCGGCAGTGGACAGCGGCTGTATCGCTGGATGGGAACGGGCGTGCCGCGTAGCCTGAATCTCGCGGCGGTGGCACCCGCCGGTACGGTGGCGGTGGTGCAGTATGACAGCCGCGATAGCGACAGCGGCCTGCCCGGACTGCAATTGGAGCGCAAGCTGTATCGTCTGGTGATGCAGGTGCCCGCCGTCCCGGCCAACCGCAAGCCGCGTGAGGAATGGGACGGCCCGGCCCAGCCGGATGCGCAGGATTACCTGCTGGAATTGTTGCCACCCGATGCGGTATTGCACAGCGATGCGTTGTATCTGGACGAAATTGTGCTGAAGGCACAAAGCGCCAAGCAATTGCGCTACGGCATCGTGGAAGCGCCGCTGCCACCGGGCGCGGTGGTGGAACGCACGACTTGGGGCATCCGTTTGCACGAGGGCGGCCATCCCGGCCTGTTGGAAAAAGCGCGCCACGAAAGTATTCCGTATGGTTATGCGATTCCCGTGCATGAAGGCGGCAAAAAGCGGGTGATTCGCCACCTGCTGCGCGTCGGACAAAACGGGCGTTTCACCCTGCCCGCCGCACGTTATTACCGCATGTATCAGACCGAGCAAAAAGCCGTGGAGGCGCAGGTGCGTGGTGCCCTGGAGATTCGTTAGCCTGTGCTGGTTGCTGCTGGTCACCCCTGCGCAGGCGGCGGGCGTGGCCTGGTGGCGCGACGGGCAGATGCTGACGCGCAGTCTGGATGGCGCGCCCGTGCCGACGCAAGTGCCGCTGGGCAGCGTGTGGAAATTGTTCGTGTATGGCTATTTGCAGGCCAGAGGGCAGCAGGAAGCGGATTATCAGTGCGCTGATTTACCGCAGGCAGGGGAGCAGTACTGTTGCCTGCCGGGCGAGGCGGTGGCGCGGGATGCGGCGCTGGCACGTTCGTGTGCCCGCTATTTCGAGCCAACACGGTTGGGCATCACGGCGGCGGACTGGCGCAGTTTCTGGCAGGCCCAGCAGGCACCGGGCTGGTTGCAGGACTTGACCCAGATGCAGCCGGGGCGGGACGTGACGCTGGCCGAGTTGTTGCAGGCGCTGGCGGCCATGCCAGCGGCCAGTCGCACCGCCGCCCGGCAGGCCTTGCTGGCCACCGCCTTGCAGGGCTATGGCCGGAATGCCTGGCCGCTGTTGGGCAGCGGGCTACGCTTCAAGACGTTCTCCTGGCACGACCGTCAGGGGCGGGCGCTGGGTGGGGCTGCGGGCTGGTTGGTGGATGGTACGCCGTTCTGGTTCGGGGCCAGCGGGGCCAGCCATCAGGCGTTGGACACGTGGGCCGCCGTGCTGGCCTGCACCCTGCCCGTTGTGGGTGCCGGTCTGGAAACACAGTGCGTCGAGGTGGATTTTTTTGCGCGCTATCCCTTGCAGGCGGTGTGGCAGGGCGAACAGCCGGTGAGCGCCGGGCCGTTGCGCGGCAGCTACCGCTTGCAATTTGCCAATGGCAGCAGCGTGTCGCTACGTGCGGAGGGCGAATTGACGCTGGGCGAAGATGGGCGCATCCGGGGACGGCTAGGATTGAACGATTATGTGGCGCGGGTGTTGGAACGCGAGGGGCGGGCAGAACCACTGGAGGCGGCACGGGCGTTGGCGATTGCGGCACGCAGCTATGTGCTGCAAAACGGTCAGTTTGCCGGTGACTGCTGGCAAATCGCCGACGACAGTCGCCAGCAGCGGGTCAGTCCGAATCCCCCCTCGGCGGCGGCGCAGGCGGTGGCCTGGTTCAGCGACGAGCTGGTGTTGCAGGGTGTAGCGGTACAGTATCACCAGCAACAGGCGGCGGAAAACCGGCTGTCTTGGCAGCAGGCGGTGGTGCAGGCGCAAGAAGGTTGGGACTTCCAGCGTATTTTGCGCCACGCCTACCTCCAGGCTACGCTGGGCTCGTCGCAGGTGCGCAGCGAATGTCAGCGCCTGCCAGCGGCGGAGCAGTGGTTGCAGCAGGCTCTGCCGGGCTGGTTGCCGCAGTTACAACGGGAGGACGGCTACGAGCCGCTGGAGTCCCCTGTGCAGGTGTGTGTGCTGGCGCAGGGCGTGCCGTATGCCGATCTGCAACAACTGCGCCTCTATGTGCGTGACTGGCGCAGCCTGAATGGGCGCGTCACCTTGGCGCATGAATTTTTGCATCTGGCGCTACGTTTTCACCCACATGGCGCGGACGAGGTGTATGTGGAGCGGTTGGCTAGGCGATTGATTGGGGGTTGAGATATGTACAAGTGCTTGAAAATAGTTGGAATATTGTCGGCTGTCTGGCTGACTTCCCCTGTCATGGCCGAGGTGCAACTGGATTTTCCCTCCGGCGGCTGGCGCCATTCTGCCGGAGCAGGGGCGGGTTTTCGTCAAGAAGTCCACTATCCTGCTGCGTCGGTCAACAGCAGCGGACAAGACCCGGCGGCGCTGATTCAGGGCTATATCCGCCAGCATCCCAAGGGTAAACCAGCGCAGTTGATTGTCAACGGGGCAGCCATGCCGCTGCTGGTCGAGAGTAACGGCTTTTTTTCCCGTCCGTATGCTTTTGGGCGTGGTGCCAACAATGTGGAAGTGCGTAGCCCCGGCGGCGGTCGCCAGAGCGTGCAGTTTTATGACAGCTATGCCGAGCGACCACAGGCTCGCCTGCGGGTGATCCTGTCCTGGGACAGTAATGGCAACGATCTGGATTTACACGTGATTTCGCCCGACGGCGCGCATGTGTATTACGGTAATCGTGTGGCCGCCAATGGGGCTGCGCTGGATGTGGACGTCACCACCGGTTATGGCCCGGAAATCTACGCCAATCCCAGTCCGCCGAATGGCGTGTACCACGTGTTCGTGAATTATTACGGCGGTGGGCGGGATGCGGATGATGCGGCCAGCAACGCGCCAGTGACGCTGGTACAAGTCACCGTCATCACCCAGGAAGGCACCTTGTCAGAAAAGCGCCAGACCTTTCATGCCCCGTTGCGCAACCCCGGCGAGTTGACCCTGATTAAATCGTTCGTCTATCCCTGAATCTGGGTGGCGCCGAACCAGCGTTTGCCGAGATTGGCATGGCGGGGTTCAGCCCGTGGTTGTCGTCAGGTGTAGTGGAACACGAATAGCTTTCCAAGCCAGAATTTCTTCCTGTAGCGCACCTGCGGTGGCAAGGTTGTTGTCCAGCCAGGCGCTGGGTAACGATAAGGCATAGCCATCCGGCAAGGTTTGCAATCCCAGCGGGGGCAATTCGCGGTCACCACGATTCCGGTAGAACAAAATGGCCAGACGTAGTGCCAAGGTCAGAGTACGTTCCTGTGGTGACGCCAGCGGGATTTTTTCCAGACTGCCACGCTGCGCAAGTGCCAGTTGGCTCATGTTGAGCTGCTCTTTTTTGGCAAAACCGGGCATCTCCGCATTAGCCAAAATATAGGCAGAGTGCTTGTGATAATTGTGATGCGCGACGCTGATGCCGATTTCGTGCAATTGCGCGGTCCAGTCCAAGTGTTTGCTGGCTGCGTCATCCAGTGTCTGTGGCAATAACTGTTGGGCAAACTGCTGCGCCAGGTGTGCGACGCGCTGGGCTTGTGGCAAATCCACGCGGTAGCGTTGCATAAACTGTTTAACCGACATGTCGCGCATGTCGTTATTGTGGGTGCGGCCAAACAGGTCATACAGTACGCCTTCCCGCAACGCGCCCAGCGCAGCTTGCATGCGGTCGACTTGTAATTCACTGAAGGCGGCATGCATGATGGCAAAACCGCCCGCCAGCACCGGCATGCGATCGGCCTTCAAACCGTGCAAACGTAACTTGCTGACATCGCCCACGGCGAGTAGATGGGCACGTAGTTTTTCCATGCCATCGCGGCTGATGCCGTTGCTACTGAAACCATTCAGGGTCATGACATCACTGAGCATCTTGGCGGTGCCAGAAGAGCCATAAGCCAGGCTCCATTTTCCCCGGTAGCGCGTGACAATGCGCTGTAATTCGCTACGTGCCGCCGCTTCGGCCTGTTTCATGCGCTGCTTGTCGATCAGGCCGTCCGGGAAAAAGCGGCTGCTGAAACTGACACAGCCCATGGACAGACTGGCCAGTTCCAGTGATTGTAGACCGTTGCCAATAATAAATTCGGTAGAACCGCCCCCAATATCCACCACCAGACGATTTTCACTGGAGGGCGGCAGTAGCTGTGCCACCCCCAGATAAATCAAGCGTGCCTCTTCATGTCCGGTAATTACGTCAATGGGAAAACCCAGTACGTGTTCGGCTTGTGGAATGAAATCGCGGGCATTCTTGGCCACGCGCAGGGAGTTGGTACCCACCACGCGTACCGACCCTGGCGGAAAATCACGCAAGCGCTCGGCAAATTTAGCCAGCGCCGCTAGGGCGCGTTGCTGGGCTGCCGTGTCTAGGTAATGCTCATGGGTTAAGCCCGCAGCCAGACGGACGGACTCGCGCTCGCCCTCTAGCATATAGAGTTGCTCCTGTTCAACACGGGCAATTTGATAGCGGAAGCTATTGGAACCCAGGTCGACAGCAGCCAGCAAAGGTTGGTTTTGCACTATTGTCGGATTTCCTGATCGATTTCTTCAACGGTGATGTGACGCACATCGCGTCCCTTCACCATGTAAATGACGTACTCGGCGATGTTCTGCGCATGGTCGCCGATGCGCTCAATGGCCTTGGCGATGAACAGAATTTCCAGCGACAAGGAAATGGTGCGCGGGTCTTCCATCATGAAGGTAATCAGATAGCGCATGATGGCCTGGAATTCCGTATCCACCTGTTCATCCTGACGTACCACCTGTGCCGCCATCACCACGTCCAGGCGGGCAAAGGCATCCAGCACCTTGTGCAGCATGTCCACGGCGATTTCCGAGGTGCGCTTGATCTCGTGATAGCGTGGCATGCTCAGGCCATGCTTTTGCGACAGCAGCTTGGCCATGCGGGCGATTTTCTGTGCTTCGTCGCCGATACGTTCCAGATCGGTAATGGTTTTCACCACCGTCATCACCAGACGCAAGTCGCTGGCGGTGGGTTGACGGCGGGCAATGACGTGACTACACGCCTCGTCGATTTTGACTTCCATGGCATTGACGCGGTGATCGTCGTCAATAACACGGTTCATCATGGCAACATCGCCGGTAATCAGCGATTCAATGGCGCTCAGAATTTGGCGCTCGACCAAACCGCCCATTTGTAGGACGTTGGCCCGAATAGCCTCCAGTTCGGCATCAAACTGTTTGGAAATATGGTCGCTGTTCGGCATGGTGTTTCCTTCAAGTACGCAAAGTTGCAGTCTGTAGCATTTTTATGACAAAAATATGACTAGCGTTGCAGGGTTTCAACGCCGTTGGGGGTGCCCAGCAACAACACGTCAGCAGGACGGCGTGCGAACAGGCCATTGGTGACGACCCCGGCGATGTGATCCAGCTCGGATTCCAGCGCGACGGGATCCAGAATTTGCAGGCCGTGCACGTCGAGAATCAGGTTGCCATTGTCGGTGGTAAAGCCTTCGCGCAGCTTGGGATGCCCACCCAGAGCGACCAAACGACGGGCGACGTAGCTGCGCGCCATGGGGATGACCTCAATCGGTAGGGGGAACTTGCCCAGTACGTCCACCAACTTGCTGGCGTCGCAAACGCAGATGAATTTCTTGCTGGCGGCGGCCACAATTTTTTCGCGGGTCAATGCCCCGCCACCGCCCTTGACCATGTGCATGTGACGATTGATTTCATCGGCCCCATCCACATACACCGGAATGTCATCGGCTTCGTTCAGCGAAATCACCTCAATGCCATGCCCTTGCAGGCGCTTGGCAGAGGCTTCGGAGCTGGCCACGGCGGCGCGGATTTTGTGCTTGATTTTGGCCAGTTCATCAATAAAAAAATTGGCGGTAGATCCGGTACCCACGCCGACGATGCAGTCAGCAGGTACATAATCAATCGCAGCGCGTGCCACGGCACGCTTCATATCGTCTTGGCTCATCATGTTGTATTCCCCTCAAATGTTGTTGTTCGTGTTGAATTATTGCAGGAATTCCCTGCATGTGAATGGTTTTGTGCGCCGCTCAGGTTTTGGCGACGAAGGTAAACGCGTCGGAGTAAAACGCATCTTCGGACAATTGACGTTGCGTGGTGAAATCACGATGGGCGGCTTCGACCACGACTGGGGCGCCGCAGGCATACACTTCGTGCGCACTCAGATCAGCATAATCGTCCAGCACTGCTTGGTGTACAAAACCTGTGCGGCCTTGCCAGGCGTCTTCTGGCAGCGGTTCAGACAGCACCGGGGTAAAGCGTATCCCCTGGCTTTCCCAGGTGCGTGCCAATTCCAGCATGTACAGATCGCTCAGCTTGCGCGCACCCCAGTAGAAGTGGATGGGGCGCGTGACGCCGATGTACAGCGCGTGTTCCAGGATGGCTTTGATCGGTGCAAACCCGGTGCCGCTGGCGACCATGATGATGGGACGCGTAGAGTCTTCCCGCAGGAAGAAGGTACCCAGTGGGCCTTTGAAGCGCAGGATGTCGCGTGTTTTCATATCGTTGAAAACATGATGTGTGAACGCGCCACCGGCAATGTTGCGGATGTGTAGCTCCAGTCGTTCATCGTGGTGCGGGGCATTCGCCAGAGAAAAACTGCGTGGCTTTTGATCTTTCAGCAGAATGTCGATGTATTGACCGGCCATGAACTGCAAGCGCTCATTGGCTGGCAATTTGAGCTTGATAATCATGACGTCCTCGCTGGGTTTTTCCATACTGTCCACGCGACAAGGCAAGGTCTTGACGGGAATGTCGCGCGCATTGCTGACTTCGCGGCAGGACAGGGTGATGTCAGACAAGGGCTTGGCACAGCAAAACAGCGCCATACCATTGGCTTTGTCCTCAGGGCTCAGTGCGCTGCTGGCGGATTTTCCGTGGTCTACCTCGCCGCACAGCACTTTTCCCTTGCAGGCGCCACAGACACCGTCCCGGCAACTGTAGGGCAGGGTGTAGCCATGTTTCAGACCGGCTTCCAAAATAGTTTCATGGGCTTCATTGCAGAATTGGTGACCACTGGGCTGTAAGGTGACGTTGTAGGACATGATGAATTTCTGATTAGGCGAAAGGCAGAATTCTAACGCATAATTCGCCCATGAAACGTGTACTCATAGTTGGCTGCGGCGATGTCGCACGCCGTTTAATTCCTTTCTTGCAACCGCGCTACCAAGTGTATGCCCTGACGCGTCGTGTCGAGGCGCTGGCGGAATTACGCCAGCACGGCGTGCGACCGATATTCGGTGATTTGGATGATGTTGCCACGTTACGACGTTTGGCAGGATGGGCCGATATGGTGTTGCATCTGGCGCCACCGCCGTCCGCAGGGGTCGTCGATACGCGCACGCGCCATTTGTTGCGCGTGCTGTCACGTGGCAAATTGCCGCAACGCTTGGTGTATATCAGTACCAGTGGGGTGTATGGCGATTGTGGAGGTGCCTGGATTAACGAATGTCAGCCCTGTCAGCCGCTGAGTGCCCGTGGGCAACGGCGTTTGGATGCGGAGTGGCAATTACGGCACTGGGGGCGTGCGCTGGGCGTGAGTGTGAGCATTCTGCGCGTGCCCGGTATTTATGCTGCCGAACGTTTACCGCTGGAACGTATTCGCCGAGGTATGCCGGGAATGCTGGCGTCAGAGGATGGGTATACCAATCACATTCATGCCGATGATTTGGCGCGCATTATAGTTGCCACCTTGCAGCGGGGGGCTGCGGGGCGGGTGTATCACGCCAGCGATGATCTGCCGTTGCCAACCACGGACTATTTTGATTTGGTGGCCGATGCAGCCGGTCTGGCGCGTGTGCCGCGTTTATCACGACGTGAGGCGCAGGAAAAATTACCGGCCAGTGTCTGGTCTTTTTTGCAGGAGTCGCGTCGTCTGGAGAATCGTCGTTTGCGGGAGGAATTGCGGGTGCGCTTGCGTTATCCCACACTGCACGCTTTTCTGGCCGAAATTAAACACACGCAAGATAATTGAACTGGGAAAAGCGCGATAAATACGGGACTAGCCGAAATGAAGCGCGACAACGCGGGACGGATTTGAAAATCATTTGCACATAGCGCAATCACAACGCGCCGCGCAAATACTCATTGACGATGCTCATAATCTTACTGGCATCCTGATCAGACACCCCCAAAAACGGACGCGCCGGAATATCACCCCACGGAATCGGATGATTGCGCTTATCCCGCCCAAACGCGCCTTGCTTGGCACCAAACTGCTGCGTCGCCGCATACTCCATCGTTGATCCAACCGACAATGCATCAGCATCCACCCGCCAATGAATTTGCTGCGACAAATTACCCGTCTCACCAATCAGCGGACGCTTACCCATCACCTTACCAGAACCTTTGGAATTGATACGCCCATCCTTGCCATGCAAAGACTTCGCGCTCCCCAAATCCCGCAAATACGTCGCCTGGCTATTTGGTGCCCAGCGGCTACCATCGGGCGCGGTGCTGGTTTGAAAACGCTGTTTAGTTGACTTAACCAACGCCTCGCCAATTCCCTTTAACACAGGGCTAGGATCATTGACCGCATGGGAAAGCAGATACAACTCCTCCAATACCGCCTTGTTATCAACTTTGATTTCAATCATTTGGCATCACCGACTTAGATGAAGATTTTTGGCGTGCCGTCATCAAAGTATTCCATCTTCGGCATAAATTCCTCTTCGTCGATGGGGATATTTTCCTGAATTGCCTTCAACACTCTCGCGTTATAGTCCTCGTCGGACAAATGGTTCATATAGAGCTGCGGCTCTGGAACACCGAAAACATCAACGTACTTAACGATATTTGCAAATCGAATACTCATTCCAATAGCTCCAAAAATACATTATTCACATTAGGCACAAATCGCTCCGCCAATTGTCGCCAAAAAGCAGAACCCTCCCCGTGTAGGTCATACAGATTGGCAAAAGACTCCGTCCCTTGATTGCCAGAATACCGCTTGTAATATTGGTCACTATGCCCAAACCCACTCTTATGTTGTCCGGCAACCTTATTGCGTGTCACACTGCCAAGTAGATCGGAAACATTGCCGATAATGCCTTTTTTGAAGACGAATCCGCGCTCTTCACTATGATAGCCACCCGTCATCGCGTCCATCAATTCTTGCCCATCCTTTTGCGCCCACGCCTCGATAATACGCCGATAACGGTCTTGCGCCGCTACCGTTTGCGTAAAGTAAGCGTGCTTTTGCATCGCAGCGCGCAATTCAGCGTAATCCACCCCCACCTCTTTTGCCCGCTCGGATAACCAGACCTCTTTATCCGCCGCCGCGCCAAACGATTCACTCGACAACGCATAACGTTTATCTAACCAAGCACGCCGTGTCAGCGTGGTGTTGGCAGTTGGCAAGCCATGCGCGCCCTCTTTAATCAGCGCGGCAGCGTCCGTTTTCATAGCATCGACGAATTCCGCCCGTTGACTCGCAAAATGCAATTTGTCCTTTGCAAGCAAAGAATCAACATAATGCCCAAACTCATGCCGCCAAACCGATTGACCAATCGTGCTTACATCCTGCACGCCGTCCATTTCGATGAATTGTTTATGCTGGCAATAAGGTGTTTCCTTTGCGCTGGATAGCACCTTAACATCCCCGACGCGCCGCACGACATCTTTAATATATGCAGGCGCATCCGCAAACGAATTTTGATGCCACTGCCCCGCCCGCGTAGCGCGATCCCAATACGCCACATCCGCTCCCAGCACAGGTTTAACATATTGCGCCAAGGCTTTTGACATTTCTGGACTCAATGTAACCAGCTTTTGTGCGATAAAATCATTAAAGGAGTCGTGCTGCTTTTTCGGCCCGGGCGCGTAGCCAAACCCCCTATCAATCCCCACAGGCTCACCTGTTTTTGGGTCTATCTTATCCCAACCCGCTGGCGGCTCATTTTTACCTGCGTTTTTGGCTTTGGTATAGTCTGAACCCGTCGCCCCAACGATATAACAATGGCACATCCAGCCATTTGGCGTGGCATGCGTCGCCCAAAACGGATGGTCACGCGGTGCGGTAAACCCGTTCCAGCTCACATGCAGGGGGCGCGGATGCCGCGCATCGCCATGCACATACTGCAAATACGGCATGACCTTAACCAACTCAGGATCATGCAATTGTTCCCAACGTCCTGCCGCATAACTGACTGACATATTGGTTTGATAAGTAATCCGCGTGCGCCAATCGCGCCCAGCCTGTGATCCCTCTCCCGTCCAGCCCGTCCAGCCATGCTTGGCAACAATCGCATCCCAGTTTTTACGATACCACTCGATGCTTTTTCCCTCGGCAATCGCCGTGTCGATGGTCTTGCGCAAATCATTCAGCAAATCCGCCGACTGCGCCCCAGCCACCACAAACGCCAGGTCATGTGCTGATTTTTTAATATCATCCCAACGTTCGGTAGGCAGATTAACCTTGCCCCGAAAGAAATAAATCTGTTCTTGAAACGGCAAATTAAACGCGTTGCGCAGCGTCGTTGACATCGCTCACCCCCGCCAAAGCCGCCGCCGAAAATCCAAACTCCATCACCGCCACCAATTTGTCATGTGGTAAATCCGCATAACTCGCCAGTAAATCATCCCGCAACGCCTCCAAGCTCACCGCCCGATCCACCACGCGGCGAACGTGTTGCAATATCGCATCCCACGCAGGTGCGGCTTCGATGGACAACCGATTCGCCAGTTGAACATCCACCGGCACCACAGCCGGAGTGCGTTCGGCAAAGTTGACCGGCTGCATCACCTGCACCGCATCGGGGACAGACTCAATCAAATCCCCATCCTGCAAGCCGTAAGTCCGCTTGAAGTAGGCATTACTCAACTTGGCTCCGGCTTCAACCAGCGTCTTGTCACGTTCAGCACGCAGCTTATCGACGGATTCCTGCTCCCACATGCAAAAAACCGGGCACTCTGTATCGTTGAAATTCAGCTCCCAAATCCAGCGAATCAGGGTATTCATCACCTCTTCAACAATCGCCTTGTCCGCTTCCCGAATATCCCGCGTAACCTCCATGCCAACTTCTGCCGAAGCACGGTTGGAGTTGGCCTCAGAGGATTGATTTTGCCCCAGCAAAGCGTAATTCACCTCCGACCGGCAATACATCAAGAAACGCTCGAACACCTCGGCGCTGGACGACTTGCCCGCCGCCTCTTTGACCTCCACGCTGGAGTCGTCTGGGATGACCGCCACCGCGTCGTTGACCATGTTGAACAGCTTATCCAGAAAATCATCTGTCTCCGCTTCCGGGGTATTGCGTGGGTGCTTCCCGATCAACCACGGGCTGCCGTATTTCTCAGTAAAGGATACCCAAAATTTCAGACCGCCTTTTTTGAAGGTCGTGGCCCAAAAGCACAGCTCAAGGTCAGGAATACCATATGGATTTTGATACGTGGATTCCTGCGTGGCTAACAAAAACTTTTTCTCAGGCAACAACTCGCCAAATACTGGCGCGCCCTTGGTCAACAGCCGCAATTGATTGTTGGTATCAAAACGAAACCACTCTGGCGGCTTGTTCTGCACCGATAGCGGGACAAGATAGGAGCCAGATTTCTGCCACATGACCTCCAATGGCTGATAGCCATACAGCGGCGCTTCCAGAATATCTGAAATGATTTTTTTCAGCGGCAGGCGGGATAAAATCCCTTCCACCCACTGCGCAGAACCAGGCTTGGCCTTGCCATCGTTAAACCCGTACCGCAATGCCTTCACCGCCCCCTTGCGGCGGCGAATGTTGCCCGCTACCTGCGGGTCGGCGCGCAAATCACGATAGGTAGAAATATCCTTGCCAAGGCTTTTCAGAATCGGATCAGGATTGGGCAACAGCATGCCCATGGTGTACCAGAACAGCGCAGAACGATCGCGGGTAGCGATTTCCGGCAGCAACAAATCATCAGATTGGCTCATAAATAACCCTTGGTAATGTCATGGCTGGCGCGAGTCCTGCCGGATTTAATCGTGATCGGGCCGACAGGATTACTAGCCGCATGCTTGGCCAGGGCCAGCGCCCAAAATCTATCCGAGTGCCCATCCGCCGAGCGTTCCGCCGTGAAACGGATATTCCCCGCGCTGGAAGTCACCTTCGTCACAGCCCGCAGGTCAGACCGAACTTCCGGGCGATAAGGGATGCGCAGTTTTTTATCCTGCATCGCGCCCCGAATCGGATACGCCAATTCTTCTTTCACCCGTGCGCTGAACGTCACACCCTCAATGCGATACTCACCAAACTGCTTTTTGGCATCATCCGTCCAGCCAATGCCCAGCCCGGTGTTGTCAATGCAGACCCGCTCCATCAGCGCCATAACCGGCCATAAGATGGCCTCCTGATCCGGCTTGGCCATGTTCTTCAATTCGATGATCTTGCGGGTATAAAGCACATCACCCAGCAACTCGAATACCCACAGCACCGTCAAATCATGCTTGCGACCCACGTCCAGCCCGGCATACAGCCGCCCACGCGCCGCCCGCAGTTGCTCAAAATCGAATTCCCAAGCCTCGCCCGCGCCATATTCGCAACTGGCAATCAGGTCGTATTCCAGGAAGGCCACATCATCATCCGCCGGACGGCACATGTACTCCTGCTGGAAGCTCTCTTCATCCGCGCAACCGGCGCGGATAAACTCAAAATAATCCGCCTCCAGCATGTCCTGCACTTCGTGCTCCTGCGGCAGCTTCTGTTGCAGCTTGTAGAGGAATCCCTCGTTCAACGCATCTTCCAGCGTCACGCGGTGCAGACTGATTTTTTTGGGATTACCGTTTTCCCGCACTTCGCGGATCAACTGATTGAAGAAATTATGCGAGCCACGATGGGTGGAGATGATTTCCATATTCCCGCCCCAGGTGATACCTGGGTAAGCGATACTCCACAGCTTGCGCGGGTCAGGATGCAGGGCAAATTCATCCAGAATCCGCCCGCCACGCTTGCCCGCCTGAGCATCAGGATTGGAAGACATCGAATGAATGCGCTTGCCGTTGGCGAATTCCAGCACGTAGGCGGTCAGGCGCGACTTGTCATCAATCACGACTTCGCCCATATCGCGGGCCACCTTATTTAGAATGCCCGCCCACATCTTGCAGTCTTCGATGCACAGCCGAGCCTGCAAATCGTCCCGGCTGGAAACCCACTGATCCCACTGGGCACCCGCCAAAGCGGTGCGCTCCACGGCGGCATAGGCGGTTGACCATGAAATGCCTATTTGCCGGGACTTCTCCATCAATTTCAGGCGAGAGTTATCTGCGATCCACCGCCCCTGCGAGGGCAGAAACAGCACGTCCGGGTTTGCCGGAATGACTTTGGCGCGGCCCATTAACTGACGATCCCCAGTTGGCGACGAATCTCCGCTACGGTTTGCTCGGACACTCCCGCCGCCTTGGCCGTTTTGACGGCATCCTGCAAAGCCTTTTCGCGCTCCTCAGCGCGGATGCGCGCCTCGTTTTCGGCCTGCCATTTCTGCCGAGAAATATCGAACCGTCCAACATCGGCAAACGCCCGCGAAATCAGCGACAAGGTTTTTGCCGCTTCTTCTGGTTCCGCGCCGGAGTGTTTCAACTTCATGGACAAGCGCAGCAAGTTATCCTGCATGATGCCGCTGGCTGCTTCCAGCAGCTCGCCGCCGTCCCCGTCCTGTTCTTCCCGCGCCGCCCGTGCCAAGGCTCGCGTGCGGCGCGCATCGGCCATCGCCTCATTAAATTCGGCTTCCAACGCGCTACCGTGCCGGTGGACGGCTGACTTGGAAATATCGTACCCCAGACTTTTCAGCCAGCCGGACAGGTCATCGTATCCCGAAAACCCGCGCTCAATCAGCCTGGCATTTAGGTCATCCACCACATCCTGTGGCAGATCGCCTATCTTTTTACGCCGCGCCATGAACTTCCCCCGGCTCAGGCGTCCCGATGCCCGGCAACTTGATGCGCCCGCTCACCACGTCCAGACCTTCGTCCGTCAACGCAATCAGGCCATTTTCCGGCGCATCCACCAGCCCCAAATCGGCCAAAAAAGCACACTCCACCGCCAGTTTTGTCAGCGTCATGGGGTAGCCGGTTTCCTCCACCTCAAGTCGCAGATTGCGTGGTGCCGCCCGATACTGCGGGCGCAGCGATAAGGCTTTCAGAATCTGCAAACGTCTTGCAGGTGTGATGACATCGTTAGGATTCACGCTTCCCCCTTCGAGTTAACCATCTTGTTCAAAATCAGCTTCAGGGTATCCGTCTGGCCGCGACTCTCGCCAACAAGCTGATTCACGGTTGAGGACAAATCACCAATTGATTGGTACAACTTCTGCAAATCAGCGTGGCTAGGTGATTTTTCCCACTCCGCACGCGTTACGAAATTGCCCGGCATATCCGCCTGTATTCGCTCCAGTTCCAGCTCGATACGGTGCAGTTTTTCGTTTTCTTCGCTGCGGTCATTTTCGGATTTCCGCAGCGTCGCTTCGATGCTGTCGAAGCGACCTTCTTGTTGTTTGTACAAGTTACGTGCCGCCACGCTGCCGACCGTCCAGAACCCACCGATCACCAAGCTGGCCAGCGACACCACCAGACCAACAATATGCTCAAGCCCCATAGCCCACCCCATTCATTCGCGCCGCCCGTTCGCGCCGCTCAAAATCATCCCGACAGTCCGCATCGCAAAACATCCCCGCCACCACCGCCTCGCCGCAGTTTTTGCACGTCCCATCGGCGGTCAGACGAGTCTTGTACGCCTGGTCGCTCAGGGCAGCTTCCAGCAATTGCTCTTCGCGCTGGGTTGCTTGGTCAGAAACATCCACGGCTCAATCCCCGAAACACAGCACCCACAGCACCGCGTTGGCCAGCATGCAGGCCAGCAACAACACGCCGAACACATACTCGGCAATATGGGCATCCAGCACATGGGATTGCAATTGCAACATGGTCAGCACCATGAAGATCAGGTTGAACAGTACGAACTTGAATTGATACCAAGGCTTGGTGATGGGCATGATTTGCTCCCTATAAATGACAAATGCCATGCTAGTGCATGGCATTGTTTGGATATATTAAATGCGTTTAAATCAAGCCGACCTCCCGCATTCGCCGCCGACAGGCGGTGATGGAGTTGGGCGACTTGTGGCCGGTCAGCACAATCAGCTCACCGCGATTCAGCTCCGGGTGCGCCACAATCGCTTTCCAGCGTGGCCGCATGGCATACAAAGCATTCGCTTCCCGTTCCTTGATGGCGGCAAGTTGGCGTTCCATATCACGGAAGGCGGTGAGAAACTTGACCTTCCACTCCAGGGCTTCCTTGCCGGTAAAGCCCATGGCCAAGAGCGCGAAGCCATCGTGGGTGATATGGTAAAACTTTTCTTGGCGAATCGCCCCTTGTCCAATTTTTACTGGGCGAAAATCCTCTTTAAAGTAGTCGAACATGAGCGCAATTTTGCGCTCATGTTCAGCCTTTTGCTCCTCATTTTTGAGGAGCTGTTTCTCGGTATCGCCGACGCAGTTTTGCGCCCTCGATACGTCTAACATAAACCCAATTTTGGGGCCATGTTCAGCCTTCCGCTCCCCATTTTTGGGGAGCGAATCCACGTCATCGCCGACGTGGTTTTGCGTCGGCGATACATCTAACATAAACCCAATTTTGAGTTTATGTTCAGTATTTGGCTCCCCATTTTTGGGGAGCGAATCCATGCTTTCGCTGTCCATTTTTGGACTGCGAAAATGGCTTTGTGAAAGCAAATCCAGTTCATAAATAATTTTGCGAATATCACGCAAAACGTGATCGTGGCGTTTTCCAAAATGCTCCGCCACCTTTACGCTGGTGGTGTAAATCCGCTCACCATCTTGCTTGACCAACAGCGTTTCCGGGAACAGGTCGGGGTGTTCGGTGTTCATGCGGTTTCTCCTTGCTTGGGGACATAGTTCAGGGGGACATTCAGCAGGTCGGCGGCGATGTCCAGGGTGACGGCCAGCCGCGACGGCGTAATAACCAGGTCTTTGCTGGCGCTGCCTGCCAAATCGGACAAAAACAGCAACAACTCGCGTCCGCGAAAAAGCTGCTGCTCGCTGGCTTCGCTAAGGGTGAAATGCGGGGTGGGGTGGGTTTGAGACATGATGAATCTCCTTTGTCGTTTAGATTGGCTGAAGAACCGCCGACCATCGCCAAATGGGAGGCGGAACTGTGCGGGTTGGCGAACCGGGACAAAGGAACCGGCATACCCGAAGGTATCCCACACAGCCCGCCAAAACTGGACGTGCTGGGGTGACGAACGTAAAAATACCGCCGTGGGGCGGTTCGTCCGCCTAAGTCTCCGGGTCGCCAAACCCGACTGCCGATGAGCGACAGTGGCGGAACTATAGGCCCGGAATAGGGCGGGTGTCAACCTTCCGAGTTGAACAACTGCCCTTGCCGCTTCTGGGTCTGTTGCTTGCGCATGGTCTTGACGATGCGATACACCCATTGCAGCGAGATGTGATACTTGCGGGCCAGCTCGGCATGATTGGAGCCGCTGAATTCTTCCCAGATTTGCAAATCACGGGTGGAAATCTTTTGCATCATGCCCTGTGGGAAGTAGATAATCTGCCCGCCCCAGTGCTCAGACATCTGGTTGACGATTTCATTGCCCACGTGCTCGCTCAGGTCTGGATTGAGTTCCGCCAGGCTAACGAGGGCCGCTTTGATTTTGCCGCCCAGATCTTCCAGCAGTTCCTCGCCGTGTTTTTTCTTGGCCGGTTTCATTCTACGCCCGCCTTTCTGGCCTTGTTTTTCATGGTGCGCTCCAGCGCCCCGGACACCTTGCCCAGTTGCGCCACGCTTAACCACTCCCAGCGCGCCACGTTGGGAAAAATCCTCTTGGCCGTCCCCATGGCATAGCCCCAAGGCTTGCCCAACTGCCCCAGTTGCCACTCGATTTTTGCCAAGATGTCCTTCTTGGCATCGGCGGGTTCCGTGGCTGGCTTGCCCGCCACTGGCTTCTTGCCAATCTCCGCGCCGCGAGAAATCAGGTGCTGTATCACTTTTTTACGGCCCTCCGCGTCCAAATCCTTCGACGATTCGACCCCGCCAATCTGCCGCAGCATGGCGCGATAGGTCGCATCGTCCAGGCCCAGTTGCCCCTTGCCGACGTGGATCAACGTCACCTCACGCCGGGCGCGGTCGGCTTCCTTGAATTTACCTGGGTAGCTTTGTTGTCGCATGGTCATCTCCTTTAACTAGCGCCATTTATAAGGTAAGGAAAATTGGTTTTGCTTACTTAAAACCGCTTCCACAGCCCGCCGCAACGGGCTGTCAACGCGGCTTTAAGCCTGTGGGTTCAAATCCTGCTCAAACGGCTCAATCACAAAATCTTCCACCCCGGTCACGATATTCAAGCCAGCGATGCCGCGCACTTCATCCGGCTCGTTCAAAATCGCTTCCTTGTTGACTTCTTCCTTGGTGCGCACAAAGCGCCCAAAGCCCATGCGCTTCAGCGTTTCAATCACCGTATCCGCCCCACGCACCGACACCGAGGGCGGACGCTGCCGCCATTGCACGTTGCCGGTAATCAGGTTGGCCGTCTTCACCTTCCCGCCACCGGTCAATTCTTCACGGTTGGCCTCGCACCAAGCCTGCACACCTTCTTGCAGATTGGCCGCCTGCTCGCGCAGCTTGTCGATTTCAGGCTGATAGTTTTCCGTCACGTTGGCAATATCGTCATTCATCGCTGCCGTCATGCGGGCAATGTGGCGATTCACATCGCCCAGGGATTTGATGTTCTGTGCCGCTTCGTCACGGCTTTGGCAGACATTACGCTTCGCCGCTGCCTTCACTTTGGTTTTCGGTGCCATTTGGCTCTCCTTCATTGGGTTGAGTTGGTTTCTTCATTTTGTTCAGCATTTCCCGCACGCTCACCGGCATCTGGCTACGCTCAGTCGATTTCGTGGGGGGCGGTGGCGGTTCCCGGTTATGCTCGGTGCCGTGCGATGGGTGATACCCCACCTGCGTCTGCCCGCCGCGCTTGGCCTCACGGTCTTGCTCGGCCTTGGCCGCTGCCCGATTTCCGTAGCCTGCAATCACCTCTAGCAGATAGCCATGCGACTTGAGAGGTAGCGTCAGCGTGCCTGCATCCCGCCGTGCGATCACCTCGGTCAACCCGCTGATCCAGTATTCCTGCGGGGCGGGCCAACTGATGCCGTTGCGCATCACTCGCGCCTCGTCAATCATTGGTTGCAACTCAGCCAGCAAGCTGGCCAGCCTGTCCATGCTCAGGTTGCGCCGCGCCGGGCGGAACAGCGCGATGTACTGCACCAGCAGTTTTCCAAGTGGCGAGGGCAGGCGCAGCGCCACCAGCACCGCCTCGCGGGCACCTTCATGGCCAAGGATCACGTCCAGGCTCATATCCGCACCGCAGGCTGGGCAGGTCAGTTTCATGGCTTCTTCCCGGAATACTCCATCAGTAATTCCTCCCTCTCACTATCGTTCGCCACGGCTCATCACATGGCTTGATGATTTGATACGACCCATCTCGTGTTGGCGGATCTCCCACCACTCCACGATGGCGCGGCTTGGACAACCCAAGTTTCTTTCTCCAGTACCAGCATTGCGGGAGACTTATTCCAAGATGGCTGGCGCAAGCGGCAATAGTCATCACCTTATGATTCGCCTTCAGCCATTCCTGCTCGTCGGTGCTCAGGTGCGTTTTAGCTGTCATACGCCACCCCTTTGCGCCATCTTTGCGCTGCGACATGACGCCTTGAGTACAGCGTTCTCCTGTTCCAGCGCGTGCTGGTAATCAATACGACCCACAAGCCCCAAAAGCAGCATAAACATGAGAAAAAACACCAGCGCTTCCTTATTTTCGTCGTTCATGTCACACCTCCCGCACCACGTCGCCGGTAACTTGTGGAATTCCGATGTCTGCCGCGCTGTTCATGGCCGCCGTCAACAGGTTGCCAACCGCCAGCGGGTACAGCAGAGACACGTTTTCACGGCGATTGCGGTTGGTGGTCAAGGTCAGCTTGTCGCGCAGGGCATCCATGCCGGACTTGTCGATAATTTCCCCCACGTTCTTGCCAACGCGTGAAAATTTGAACTTCAAGAAATCTTCCAGCGTGGCATCCATCGGCGTCAGTTCGATGATTTCGCAGCGCTGCACCACCTCGCGCACTTCATGGTTGTTTTCCGCCAGCTTCATCTTCAGTTCTGGCTGGCCGATCAGCACGATGCCCAGCAATTTCTTGAAGCCGTCTTCCAGCTCGAAAAAGCGTTTCAAGTGCTTCAAGGTAGGCACGGGCAAACTATGCGCCTCTTCAATCACCAGCAGGTGGCTATTCCCGGCGCGGGAACTATCGCGCAGAATGCGGTGCAGTTGGCGGAAGCGCGCTTCCGGGCTTTGTTTTGGGCGTTCCAACGGAGCCACGCTGTGGATAATCGCCTCGGCAATGTGCGCAGATTTCAGCGTCTTGCCCTTCTTGTCGTTGTCTTCCATCGCCAGCACGTAGGGTTCAATCACCACCACCGGCAGGCTTTCGCGCTGAATGCGGTCATTCAGGTCGCGGCGCAGGGTCGATTTACCCGCGCCGGACTCACCCACCACCGCCACAAATCCGCCATGCCGGGCACACTGGTGCAACACCTCGCGCACCAGGCGCACGTCCGGGCTGAGAAAAACGTCCTCCGCCGAGCGGATTTCGTCGTTGAACACATCGCGGGTCAAGCCGAAATGGCGTTTGGCTTCTGGATGCAAACCTTGTTTTCGTAGTAACATAATGTCCTCCGTTGTTGATGTTGCTGCTGTCTGGATGCCCTCAACCGGGCCATCCGCCTTAAACAGGCCGGTCAAATCGTTTGCTCCGATCCCGGCCTCCTTCAAAAATCCCCGAATCCCGTCCTGCAAATGCGCCTGATCCATCGAGCGCGGCCACTGGCCATGATTCAGCAACTGGGTAATCGCCGCAGGTGATACCCCTAAATGTTCTGCCAGTGCGCGCTGCGACTTCCCCGCCCGCGCCAGCAATGTCCTGATTTGTTTCATCGCGCACCTCCCGCCACCAGCTTGAGCTTCCCGCGTGCCAGCCAGCGCTCGGCAATCTCGCCCACCTGATCTTCCGCCGCCCCGTCTGGGTAAGTTTCCACCAGCCAGCGGTAGCTATCTGCCGTCCAGTCCGCACCCAACCGCCCCTTCAACAGCTTGGCCAGCGCGACATGCGACAACTTGGGCATCTCCACCCGTGGCGCAGTCAAACTGTGCTCAGTCCCGCGCTTCGGCAGATACGTCGGCAACTTGTCCTCTTCGATATGCTTGTAGGGGTCGAGCTTGCCGCCAAAGGGCAGCGCCTTGCCCTTGCGCGCCGCCGCAGCAGCTTCCAGGCTGTCCGTACCAGTGACCAGCTTTTCGATTTCCTTCAGGGCGGTTTGTGCGGGGGTATCGGCCACGCGTTTGTAGCCTTCTCCGAACATGACATCAGTGCTGGCATAGCCGCCGTCCACAATTTCAACCAGTGGGCAAACGTGATACACCTCTTGACCATGCTCATCGGTCATCACCACCTGTGCGGTGTCGTCGCGCCATGGATTCCGTGTCACCAGGACTTTTTCTTTCACCATCACGCCCGGTACCTTGCTCACGTCGTATTCGTTGCCCTGGTAGCTCACGCGCAGCTTCGGCGATACCACCCGTTTATCTGGTGTGCGAACAGATAATTCCCGGCACACCTCAACCGAGGGAGCTTTAATCAACTGTTCCGGCTTGATGCTCAACCACATCTGCGTGCGCGTCATGCCGTGACGGCTGTGGATCGCCGTGGCATTGAAGTGCGCACACCACTTGGTAGCCAGCTCATTCAAATGCGCTTCGTCGCGCACCGTCATAAAAGTCAATCCGGCCTCGAACTTACGCTCTACGATGTCCTGAGCCTTTTCCACCTGCCCAGTGGCGCGGGCATTTTTCGGCGCGTGCCATTTCATTTTGACGCCCAGCGCCCGGCACATGTTTTGCGTCATACCCGCCGTCATTGCCGCACCCGGATCTGTGTACAGCCATTCCGGCAATCCGTGCAGCACGTCCCCGTTGCCACGCTCCTGCATGGTGTCAATCAGGAAGTCGCACAAGTTCTGCCCGGACTCTGCCCCCATGTAGTACTGCACCCGAATCCAGCCAGAGTAATGCTCGGTGCAAACCCAGCGCCCCACCCGGTCAGCCATGATGCGATCCAGATTCTTCGGCTTGTTCTTATAGAACTCGTCCCGCTCCATAATGTGCAAACCGTTTTCAGATTTCTTCTGGGACGGCTTCAGGTAATACAACACGCACATACTCCAGTCCGCTTCCCACACATGATTCGGGTGTTTAGTCCGCACGCTCACCACCGGAGCCGGGGCCAGCAACTGTTGCGGATGCAGACCGTGCGTTCGCAGGGCGCGAGTAATGGCCGACTCCGACAACTGGCGCACCTCCCCAGTGGCTTCATCCACATAATCCGCCTTGATAAAGCCATTGCTGCGCAACACCGCCACCGCATCCGCCACGGTGTAAAGCTGCTTGCCGTTTTTTCTGGCCGACTCCATCAGCGCCGCCGAAACGAAATGATGGGGCAATAAAAAAGGGAGACCGCTGGGGTCTCCCTTTTGTTTTACCGGGTCAACTCAGTGTAGCAGTAAGGATTGTTTTACCGCCGCAGCGCATACGGTCATCAGTGTGCCTGGTGCGATGCCCAGGAACAGCACGCCCAAACCGTTCAGGCTGATCAACAGACCGGTATCGGAGCCGACGTTGATCGGTGCATGGGTTTCCGGGTTGTCGAAATACATCAGCTTGACGATGCGCAGGTAGTAGAAAGCGCCAATCAGCGACATCAGTACGGCGGCGATTGCCAACCAGGTATATCCGGCTTGTACCACCGCGTTCAGCACCGAGAATTTGGCGTAGAAGCCCACGGTGGGCGGCACACCGGCCATGGAAAACATCAGCAGCAGCATCATGAAGGCCAACCAGGGGCTGCGTTGATTCAGACCCTTGAAGTCATCCAGATTGTCGGCTTCAAAACCAGCACGCGACAGCAGCATGATCATGCCGAAACCACCCAGCGACATCAGGACATAAATCACCGCGTAGAACATGGATGAGCCATAACCCTCAATGCCCCCGGCGATGAAACCGAGCAGCAGGAAGCCCATATGTGCGATGGTGGAGTAGGCGAACATGCGCTTCAGATTGGTCTGGGCAATCGCCGACAGGTTGCCGATGGCCATGGAAGCCAAGGCCAGAATGATCAGCATGCTGCTCCAGTCATGCACCATGGCTTGCAGGCCTTCCACCAGAATGCGGGCGGTAAAGGCAAACGCAGCCAGCTTGGGGGCGGAGCCAATCAGCATGGTCATGGCAGTCGGTGCACCGTGATACACGTCGGGAATCCACATGTGGAAGGGCACCACGCCCAGTTTGAACGCCAAGCCAGACAAAATGAATACCAGGCCAAACACAGCCAATGTCTTGTTGGCGGTGCCCGCCGTGAGCGCATTGGAGATGGTGGTCAATTCCAGCGAGCCAGTCGCGCCATACAACATGGACATGCCATACAGCAGCAAGCCGGAGGCCAAGGCACCCAGCACGAAATACTTCATGGCCGCTTCAGTGGCGACGGCGGAATCACGTTGCAGGGCGACCAGCGCGTACATGCTCAGGGACAGCAATTCCAAGCCAATGTACAGCGACAGGAAATGGTGTGCCGAAATCATCACGTCCATCCCCAGCAGCGCAAACAAGGTCAACACCATGAACTCGCCAGTCAGCAAACCGCGCGCCAGCAGGTATTCACGTGAATACACCAGCATCATCATCACCGACAGGCTGGAGAGCCATTTCAGGCTGTCCGACATGGCGTCATCCACAAACATGCCGTTGAAGGAGACCTGGGCATCATTCACATGGGTCAGACCGCTGAGTGCAGCGGCCCCCAGCAGGGTCATCAGTACTAGATAGTAGGTGAAAATCTTGCTGCTTTTGGTCAGCATCAAGTCTGCGATCAGAATGAAGCAGGCCATGACCAGCAGAAAAATTTCCACACTCGCGGGCATCAGCAGGGCTGTCAGTTCGTCTGTTAAGCTCATATCTACCTCAAAGGTCGTTGCGTTGTGTCATATACAGCATGACTTACAGTTTGGAATGGGTGAGGTGCAGCAGCAAGTCGCTCACGGACTCGTGCAGGATGTCCGCAAACGGCAGCGGATACAGCCCCATGCCCAGCACAGTGATGGCCAGAATGGCCAGAATCACGGTTTCGCGTGCGTTGATGTCGGTCAGCTCTGCGACGTGATGGTTGGCAATCTTGCCGAAAATCACGCGCTTGTACATCCACAGGGTGTATGCCGCACCGAAAATCAGCGTGGTCGCCGCCGCGAAGCCGTACCAGAAGTTCACCTTGATGGCGGCCATGATGACCATGAATTCACCGACGAAGGCGCTGGTGCCGGGCAAGCCGCTGTTGGCCATGGCAAACAGCATGAAGAAGGCAGCAAACACGGGCATGCGATTGGCTACGCCACCGTAAGCGGAAATTTCACGCGAGTGAACGCGGTCATACAACACACCGATACACAGGAACAGCGCACCGGCGACGAAGCCATGGGAAATCATTTGCAACAGTGCGCCTTCGATGCCGTACTGATTGAAAATAAAGAAGCCCAGGGTGACAAAGCCCATGTGCGAAATGGAGGAGTAAGCCACCAGTTTCTTCATGTCCTTTTGCATCAGCGCCACCAGACCAATGTAGATCACCGCGATCAGCGACAGGGCAATCATCACCCCAGCCAGTTTGTGGCTGGCATCCGGGGCAATCGGCATGGAGAAACGCAGGAAGCCGTAAGCACCCACTTTCAGCATGATGGCCGCCAGCACCACGGAACCACCGGTAGGCGCTTCCACGTGGGCGTCTGGCAACCAGGTGTGTACCGGGAACATCGGCACTTTCACTGCGAAGGCCAAGAAGAAGGCGATGAAAATCAGGATCTGCGCCGTCATCGGGATGGGTAGATGGTGGAAGTCCTGAATCGAGAAGCTGCCGCCGGACAGGTTGTACAGATAAACCAGCGCCACCAGCATCAACAGCGAACCCAGCAATGTGTACAGGAAGAACTTCACCGCCGCATACACGCGGTTCGGGCCACCCCACACGCCGATGATGATGAACATCGGAATCAGCATGGCTTCCCAGAACACGTAGAACAGCACCGCATCCAGTGCGGCGAACACGCCATTCACGATCCCCGACATAATCAGGAAGGCGGACATGTACTGTGCGACACGCTTTTCAATCACTTGCCAGCCAGCCAGCACCACGATGGGGGTGAAGAAGCTGTTGAGCAGGATAAATAGCATGGAAATGCCGTCTACCCCCAGATGGTAATGAATGTTGAAGCGGGCAATCCAGCCGTGCAACTCGACGAATTGCATGGCGCTGGTGCCACGATCAAAGCCAGTGTACAGCGGCAAGGTCACCAAGAACCCCAGCACACCACCGACCAAGGCAATTTTGCGTGCCAAGGGTGCGTTTCGGTCATCACCAGTTGCCATGACCAAGATGCCGAAAATGATCGGCAGCCAAATTGCAACGCTGATTACGGGTAATCCAAAAATCATACTGTCATTCCTTTTTCAGTTATGGCTGGCAGGCGAATCATTATTCAAACCAAGTACGGATGGTCAGCAGGATGAACACCCCCACGACCATGGTAAAGGCATAGTGGTAGATGTAACCGGATTGCAGGCGGCGTACCACGTAGGCCAGCTTGCCGACCAAGTTGGCGCTGCCGTTGACAATCAAACCGTCAATCAGCGTGCGATCACCGAATTTCCACAGCATGGTACTGGCACCGCGTGCACCACCAGCGAAGAACCAGTCGTTGAAACGGTCGAAGTAGTATTTGTTTTCCAGCAACGTGTGGATCCATTGGAACTTCTTCTGAATGGCAGCGGGAATGTCCGGGCGCTTCAGGTAGAAGAAGGCGGCCAGACCGACGCCAGCCAGTGCCAGCCAGAACGGCAGGGTGGTCAGGGCGTGCACGGCCATGGCGACGGGGCCGTGGAACTCTTCCTTCAGGTGGTGCATGGCTTCATGATGCTCGGCAATGAAAATCGCATCCTTGAAGTAGCCGCCGAACAGCATGGGTTCGATGGCGATGAAACCAATCAGCACCGACGGAATGGCCAGCAGCACCAGTGGCAGCCAAACTACCCAAGGGGTTTCGTGCGGCTTTTGACCGGGGGCCAGGCCATGATGGGCGTGGTCGTCATGATCGTCATCGGCATGCGCGTCGTCATGGTGGTCATCCTCGGCAGCATGCGCAGCATGGGCATGGTCGTCGTGATGATGGGCCTTGCCGAAACGCTCTTCACCGTGGAACACCAGGAAGTACATGCGGAAGGAGTAGAAGGCCGTGACGAACACGCCTGCCACCACGGCAAAGTAGGCAAAACCAGCGACGGGCAGGTGCGACAGGGCCACCGCTTCGATGATGCTGTCCTTGGAGTAGAAGCCGGAGAAGAATGGCGTGCCAATCAGGGCCAAGGAGCCAATCAGCGAAGTGATCCAGGTAATCGGCATGTACTTGCGCAGGCCGCCCATGTTGCGGATGTCCTGATCGTGGTGCATGGCCATGATGACGCTACCGGCACCCAGGAACAACAGCGCCTTGAAGAAGGCGTGGGTCATCAGGTGGAAAATCGCCACGGAGTAAGCGGATGCGCCCAGTGCTACGGTCATGTAGCCCAGTTGCGACAGGGTGGAGTAGGCCACCACGCGCTTGATGTCGTTCTGGATGATGCCCAGGAAACCCATGAACAGCGCGGTAATCGAACCAATCACCATGATGAAGGACAGCGCGGTTTCAGACAGCTCGAACATCGGCGACATACGCGCTACCATGAAAATCCCGGCGGTCACCATGGTCGCGGCGTGAATCAGTGCGGAAATCGGGGTGGGGCCTTCCATGGAATCTGGCAGCCAAACGTGCAGCGGGAACTGCGCCGATTTACCCATGGCACCGATAAACAGCAGGATGCAAATTGCCGTAATCAGGTTGACTTCCATCCCGGCGATGGGCGCGATGTCTTCCACGTGCTTGGCCACATTGGCGAACACGTCGCCGTAGTTCAGCGAACCGAACACCATCAGCACCAAGCCAATGCCCAGCAGGAAGCCAAAGTCACCAACACGGTTGACCAAAAAGGCTTTCAGGTTGGCGTAAATCGCGGTGGGGCGGGTGAACCAGAAACCAATCAGCAGGTAGGACACCAGGCCCACGGCTTCCCAGCCGAAGAACAACTGCATGAAGTTGTTGGCCATCACCAGCATCAGCATGGAGAAGGTGAACAGCGAAATGTAGCTGAAGAAGCGTTGATAGCCAGGGTCTTCGGACATGTAGCCGATGGTGTAGATGTGCACCATCAACGACACCGAGGTGACCACCAGCATCATGGTGGCGGACAGGCGGTCAATTAGGAAGCCGACTTGGAAAGTCGCCCCATCGGACACCAGCCAAGTGTAAACCGTGCCATCGAAAATGTGGCCTGCCATGACATCCTGAAAAATGCGCACGGCCTGGAAGAAGGCCACGGCGACCATGGTAATGGCGATACGGTGCGACCAAGTGCGGCCCAGTACCTTGCCAAACATGCCCGCAGCGATAGCACCCACCAAAGGCGCGAGCGGAACGACCAAGTAGTTTTGAATATCCATTTGCATCAGCCTTTCAAACTGCCGAGATCATCAACGTTAATGGTGCGCAGGTTGCGGAACAACACCACCAGAATGGCCAGACCAATGGCAGCTTCAGCGGCGGCCACAGTCAGGATGAAGAACACGAAAATCTGTCCGGCAGTGTCGTTCAGATAGTGCGAGAACGCCACAAAGTTGGTATTTACCGCCAGCAGCATCAATTCGATACACATCAGCAGCACGATGACATTTTTGCGATTCAGGAAAATGCCCACCACGCTAACGGCAAACAGCACCGCGCTGAGGACAAGATAGTGTGACAGGGTCAACATGTTTATTCCTTCCCTTCTTGAGCGTCAGCCACAGGTTTTTCCACGGCCATCTTTACGATGCGCACGCGATCCTTGGCCTTGACGGCAACCTGTTCGGCAATGTTTTGCGATTTCACGCCGGTGCGGCGACGCAGGGTCAGGGCAATGGCGGCCACCATGGCGACCAACAACAGCACCGCAGCCAACTCGAACGGATACACGTAATCGGTGTAAATCAAACGGCCCAATTCCTTGGTGTTGCTGTAACCCGCTGGGTGTGTCACCGCTGCGGTAATGGTGTCGGAGGTTTGACGAGAACCCAGTACCCATACCATTTCAAACACCATCAAACCCGCCAAGCCGGCCCCAAACGGAAACCAGCGCCAGAACCCTTCGCGCAGACGCACCAGATTGATGTCCAGCAT
>DHYQ01000035.1:0-993 GCA_002414205.1 Gallionellaceae bacterium UBA5126
GATGTGGCCCAGCATGCGCGCCAACCGCAACCCGCGCCGGGGCACCACGCCGTGGCGGTAAAAATGCCCACCGTGGAAATCCGGGTCGGTCAAAATGGCGTTGCGTGCCACGTCGTTGAAGGCGATGTTTTCGGTGGTCAGGCGCGGCGCGGCGGCAATCACCAGCACATGGCGCATGCGCTCCGGGTAAGTCAGCGACCATTGCAGCGCCTGCATGCCGCCCAGACTGCCGCCAATCACCGCCGCGAATTGCTCAATGCCCAGCCGATCGGCCAGACGGGATTGCGCCTCCACCCAGTCCTCCACCGTCACGATGGGAAAATCCGCGCCGTACTCGTGCCCGGTGGCGGGGTTGATCGACGACGGGCCGGTGGAGCCGTGGCAGCCGCCGAGATTATTCAGGCCAATGACGAAAAATTTATCGGTATCAATCGGCTTGCCCGGCCCGATCATGTTGTCCCACCAGCCGATATTCTTGGGCTGGTCGGCATACACCCCGGCCACATGGTGGTGCCCGGACAAGGCGTGGCAAATCAGAATGGCATTGGAGCGGTCGGCATTCAGCGTGCCATAGGTTTCATACATCAACTCATAACGCGGCAACACCGCACCGCTGCGAAAAACCAGCGGTGTCTCAAAAATGGCGCGCTGCGCCGTGGCGATCAATGTACTCACTCCAACCTCCTGAACTTCAAAACAATGGTGCGGTGGTTCCTCGACCCTCAAAATCAAAAACCCGTCCAGTTAAAACGGGGACGGGTCGCCTCGCTTTAGCTGGAATGTTTAACGTGCCCCGCAAGCTGATGTCAAATCGGCACGGCGCGCAGTTTGCGCATTTTGCCTGTCCCTGTCAAGGCGGCTTGCGCGCTGATTCCGTTCACTTTTTGGCCGCAAGCGCCGTTTGTCGCCCGGCGCGGCGTGATAGAATCCGCGCCTTTGCAAATTTTTCACTACTTTCAGGAACCCCAGCATGTTTTCCAGCAAAAACACCAT
>DHYQ01000035.1:1036-1923 GCA_002414205.1 Gallionellaceae bacterium UBA5126
GAATTGTGGGCGGCCATTCAGGACGAAAACCGTCGTCAGGAAGATCACATTGAGTTGATCGCGTCCGAAAACTACACCAGCCCCGCCGTCATGGAAGCCCAAGGCAGCAAGCTGACCAACAAGTACGCCGAAGGTTATCCCGGCAAGCGCTACTACGGCGGTTGCGACTACGTGGACGTGGCCGAGCAATTGGCGATTGACCGCGTGAAGGCGTTGTTCGGCGCGGAATACGCCAACGTGCAACCCAACTCCGGTTCGCAAGCCAATCAAGCCGTGTACATGTCGGTGCTGAAGCCCGGCGACACCATTTTGGGCTTGTCCTTGGCGCACGGCGGTCACTTGACCCACGGTGCTTCGGTGAATGCCAGCGGCAAGTTGTACAACGCCGTGCAATATGGCCTGAACGACAAGGAAGAAATCGACTACGACCAAGTGCAAGCCCTGGCCTTGGCGCACAAGCCCAAGATGATTGTGGCCGGTGCCTCCGCCTACGCGCTGGTGATTGACTGGAAACGCTTCCGCCAAATCGCCGACAGCGTGGGTGCCTACCTGTTCGTGGACATGGCGCACTATGCCGGTCTGGTGGCGGCGGGTGTGTATCCCAGCCCGGTTGGCATCGCCGACTTCGTCACCAGCACCACCCACAAAACCCTGCGCGGCCCACGCGGCGGCATTATTCTGGCCAAGGCCGAATTTGAAAAAGTGCTGAACTCCGCCATTTTCCCCGGCATTCAAGGTGGCCCGCTGATGCACGTCATCGCCGGTAAAGCCGTGGCCTTCAAGGAAGCTGCCAGCAAGGAATTCAAGGTCTATCAAAAACAAGTGGTGGACAATGCCCGCGTCATGGCGCGTGTACTGCAAGAGCGCGGCCTGCGCATCGTGTCCGG
>DHYQ01000035.1:1998-21039 GCA_002414205.1 Gallionellaceae bacterium UBA5126
ATCACCGGCAAGGACGCCGAAGCCGCGCTGGGCCGTGCCCACATCACCGTGAACAAGAACGCCATCCCCAACGATCCGCAAAAGCCTTTCGTCACCAGCGGGATTCGCATCGGCACCCCCGCCATGACCACCCGTGGTTTCAAGGAACTGGAAGCCGAGCAACTGGCGCACCTGATCGCCGACGTGCTGGAAGCACCAAATGACGAAGCCGTCACTGCACGCGTGGCCGCTGAAGTCAAAAAACTGTGCGACAAGCACCCCGTGTACGGCGCATAAGTTTCACCGCCCCACGCAAAACGGCACGCTACGGCGTGCCGTTTTTTATACCCTGAAAACCGTCAGCTTTTCTTTTTCCGCTTGTTCCGCTACAGTGCGCGCCGTTTTGAGGTGCCGGGGGCGTTTTGCGCCGCCGGTTAAACGGGAAGCAGGTGTGAATCCTGCGCTGCCCCCGCAACGGTCAGCAAGTGTGGACACGTCATTACGCCACTGTGAGTCATCATGGGAAGGCGACGTGTTTTGTCTTGCCAGCCCGGATACCGGCCTGAAAACGTCGGGAATCGCCACAACCGGCTGCGCGCTTTGCGCTCACGATGGTTGCGGCGATTCCTTATGTACAGGAGATGCTGCGGGTCGGCGCATACTCCTTCCCCCTGGCAGGGGGAAGGTTGGGATGGGGGTGGAAAGGTTCACTATGAATGGAACGTTGCTACCCCCACCCTAGCCCTCCCCCTGTGAGGGGGAGGGAATGATTTTTTATGCTCATGCCGTAGGGTGGATAAGCGATAGCGCATCCACCGTTTGCACGGAGAGGTGGTGGATGCGCGATGCTTATCCACCCTACACACCCTCGTCGTTTCGGCTTCTGCCCGCCGCGCTCCTGATTTTCACGTTCCAACGGGGACGCTTGGAACTTTATCTGGAGAGTTATTCATGCAACAAAAATCGTTATTGGCCGCGCTGTTGAGTGCGGTGGTTTTGCCGTGCGCGGCGCAGGCGGAAACCGCCACGCTGGACGAGGTGGTGGTGACGGCCACGCGCAGCGCGCAATCCTTGAACAAAAGTCTGGCCGACAGCACGGTGCTGACTGAGCAGGCCATCCGCCAGTCCGCTGCACCGGATGTGCTGACGTTGTTGCGCAATCTGGCCGGGGTGGAAATCGCCCAGTCCGGCGGCGTAGGCGGCAACAGCAGTATTTTCCTGCGCGGCACCAATTCCAATCATGTGCTGGTGTTGCTGGACGGGGTGCGCATCAGCTCGGCTACCACCGGCACCACGGCGCTGGAGCATTTGCTGCCGTCGCAACTGGCACGCATCGAAGTGGTGCGCGGCAACGTCAGCAGTTTGTATGGCTCGGAAGCCATTGGCGGGGTGATTCAGTTGTTTACCAAGGCCGGTAGCGGCACGCCTGCGCCGTATGGCAGCGTGGGCGTGGGCAGTCAAGGCACGCGGCAGTTGTCCGCCGGTTTTGGTGGCAGCGTGAACGACACCCGTTTCAACATCAGCGCAGGCACGCAACAAACCAACGGCATTTCCGCTATCAATCCGCAACTGGCGCCCAGCGCCAACCCCAATCGCAACGGCGACCAGCGCAACAGTTTCAGCGCGCAGGTGCAGCATGCCCTCAACGCCGACCACCAGTTGAGCGTCCGTGTGTTCAGCGTGCGCGGCAATAATTCCTACGACAGCGCCTTTGGCTTGCCGACCGATTTGAACAATCTGGTCACGGTACAGGAAAGCGTCGCACTGGCCGCAGACAGCCAGTTCACTGAAAATTGGCATTCGCAAATACGCCTGGCGCAAGGGCTGGATCGCAATCAAGCCTATCTGAACGCCGTGCCGTCGTTCTTTTTTCAGACCCGCAACAATCAGTTGAGCTGGCAAAACGATGTACAACTGCTGGCGGGCCATCGTTTGCAACTGGCGGCGGAGCAGCAGGATTTGCAACTGGCCTCGGACACCAAATACAGCCAGAGCAAGCGCAAGATCAACAGCTTGCTGGCCGGGTATATCGGCGAGTGGGGCGCGCATCAGGTGCAGGTCAACGTGCGGCAGGATCGCTATTCCGACCTAGGCAATGCCAACAGCGGCTTGCTGCGCTACGGCTGGCAGATCAACGAGGACTGGCGGATGTTCGCCAGCGTGGGCACCGGCTTCAAAGCACCGACCTTTGCCGATATGTATTACCCACTGACTTTTGGTTATTCCGGCAATCCCAATTTGCGCCCGGAACGCGCCACCAGCCGGGAACTCGGCCTGCAATACGCCGCCAGTGGGCAGAAGGTCAAACTGGTGTATTTCGATCAGCGCATCCGCGACCTGATTGCCATCAACAACACCTTCACCAGCATGACCAACATCGGCCAAGTGCGTAGCGATGGCCTGGCGTTGCAATACGATGCCACGCTGGATCGCACGCGCATCAGTGCCAACCTGACGCTGCAAAACCCACGCGATGCCCAGACTGGTCAGCGTTTGTTGCGCCGCAGCAAGGAAAGCGCCAGCGTCAATGTCAGCCAGGATTTTGGCACTTGGCAAGCGGGGGCGACCTTGCGTCATAACGGCAACCGCCCCGACGGCGACATTGCCACCTTTGCCGCGCTGACCTTGCCCAGCTATCAAGTGCTGGATCTCAACCTGCATTACGCGCTGGATCCACACCTGTCGCTGGTTGGTCGCGTGGACAACCTGCTGAACAAAAATTACATGCAGGTGCATGGCTACAACACCCAAGGTCGCACCCTGTATCTGGGCCTGAATTACCAGCCCTGATCGTCGGCTTGCCGACCCCGCGTCGGGCGGGGTCGGCAATGCTAGAATCCTCCCCGGAGGATTCTCATTATGCCCGACAAAAATTTTTTCCCGCGTGTGCGCGATGTCGCGCACATGGGGGTCATCATCGTCCCCAGCCACACCAGCGTTGCCGACGCGGTGTCATTGATGGAGCAACACAACCTGAGCGATGTGGTGTTCGAGGGTGAGCAGGGCCACGCCATTTTTACCGTGGACACCCTGATGCTGCTGCGCCAACACAAGCGCACCTTGAACTTGCCGCTGTGCGACATTGCCACCCCGCGCCTGCACTATGTCGATGGCGACGAAAGTGTGTTGCGTCTGTTATCGCGTTTCGATCATTGCAACTGCCGCTATCTGGGCGTGCTGGATGCCGCACGCAATCTGGTCGGCATCGTGTCACATTCCGATGTTCTGGCTTCCGTCGATCCGACGCTGATGATGGAGCACAAAAAACTCAACGATGTGCTGCACAAGCGCCGCCTGGAAATGGTGGACTTCGACACGCCGACAGAAACCGCACTGGCCAGCCTGAACAGTGTGGAAGATACCGTACTGGTACTGAAAAACAGCCAATTGGCGGGCATCGTCACCACCCGCGATGCCATCCGCATGATTAACGACAACGTGAACACCCACGAGCCGATTGGATGGCACATGACGCATCCCGTGTGGACGATACGCCCCAACGAAACCATCAAATCCGCCATCGAGCTGATCCGTGCCCACCATTTCAAGCGTGCCGTGGTGGTAGATGAACACAACTGCGTGCTAGGCGTGGTGACGCAACGAGAGTTGGTGGAAGTGACCTATGGCCGCTGGGCCGAGATGATGAAGCTGCACGCACACGAACTGGGCGAAATGGTACAAATGCTGGAAAGCGCTAATCAGGAATTACGGCGCGACACCCTGACCGACCCGCTGACCGGCGTGGGCAACCGTCGCCGTATCAATCAAGTCATCGAAGCAGAAATCGGCCGCTACTACCGCCTCGCCATGAGTGCTTTTTCGGTACTGCTGCTGGACATTGATCATTTCAAACAGGTCAACGACACCCACGGCCATTTGTTGGGCGACCGGGTGCTGAAGTGCTTATGCGAACGGGTGGCGGGCAAGTTGCGTGGTTCGGATGAAATCGCCCGCTGGGGCGGCGAAGAATTTGTGGTCGTACTGCCAACAGCGCATCAGCACAACGCACTGGAATTGGCCGAGCGTATCCGCCAAACCGTGGCTATGGCCCCCCTGGAAGGCTTGGCGATTACCATCAGCATCGGTGTGGCGGAATACGTGCGCGGCGAATCCATGGAGTCGCTGATGATGCGCGCCGATGAGGCGCTGTATGCGGCCAAACAAGGTGGGCGCAACCGGGTACGCGCGGCGACTCAGTCGCTCTGATACAGCTTACCTGACCACAAACTGGCCGACACGATCAGCAGCGCGCCCAGCCAGTCGCGCCATTCCATCGCTTCTCCCGCCAGCACGTAGGACGCAACCGCCGCCGCCACCAGCTCGAACAAAAACAGCAACATGGCACGGTTGGCGGGCAAATGGGTCACGCCGTATTGCACGGCAAAACTGGTGGCGAACAGGGTAATGCCCAGCAGCAGCAACAGCACGGCATTCGTCCCATCAATGGCGGCAAACTGCCGCGCCAGCCCACCCTGCCACCACAGCAGCGGCGCGGTCAGCAGGGCGGTACCGAACCAGATGCTGTAGGCCTTGGTTTCCACGCTCAACTGCGCGGCGCGGCGTGAAATCACATTCGACAGCGCAAAACTCATCCCCGCCGACAGGCCAAACCACTCCGACAGACTTTGCGGCAGCGGCAGGCCGCGCTCCGGTTGCCACAACATCACCAGCGCCCCGCCTAGCGACAGCGCCATCACCACATAGCCATAGCGATTCAGCCGCTCGCCCAGCAGCCAGTAGGAGAACAATATCGTCCACAGCGGCGCGAGGTAGAACAGCAGCAACACCCGCATCACATCGCCGTCCAGCATGCCCAGCACATAGCCAAAATTGGCCCAGCCCGCCGTCAATACCAGCCACAACACCGGCTGCCAGACCTGGCGCAACTCGCGCCAGACATGCGGCAACCACAGTGCACCGCACAGCATCGCCACCACGTAAGTCAACAAGGTCGCCACACCGCCCGACACCCCGGCCAATTGCAACTCGCGGTAGGGGTACCAAATCAACCCCCACACCAGCGCCCCGCTCAACACCCCGGCCACCGGAAAAAACTTGCTGGATGCAGACATGCTCGCCCCGTCAGAAAGAAGTCGGCGGATTACACCATAGAAGAGCGCCTAGCGGCTAGTCGTTAGCTTCTAGCGCCTAGCGCTTGCCTGGCGACTAACCGCTAACGACTAGCGACTAATCGTCGCACCGCCTACAATGCCGCCCGTTTTCAACTTGAGCCTGCTGCACATGAATCCCGATTTGAACCGTTTGCAACCTTACCCCTTCCAGAAACTGGCGGCGCTATTCCGTGACATCACGCCCAATCCGGCTTACACGCCGATTCGTTTGTCGATTGGCGAGCCGAAACATGCCACGCCGGCGTTTATTTGCGATGCGCTGGTGGGGGCGCTGGATGGGCTGGCGAGTTATCCCAGCACGGCGGGCAGCGATGAATTGCGCGCCACGATTGCCACTTGGGTCGGTCAACGTTATGACTTGCCGCCGCTGAATCCCAAAACCCAGGTGTTGCCCATCAACGGCAGCCGTGAGGCGCTGTTTGCCTTTGCCCAGACCGTACTGGATCGCAGCCGCCCCGACCCGGTGGTGGTGTGCCCCAATCCTTTCTACCAGATTTACGAAGGCGCGGCTTTCTTGGGCGGGGCCACGCCGTATTTCCTCAACACCCTGGCCGAAGACAACTTTGCCCTGAACTTCGCGCAACTGCCGCCGGAAGTCTGGCAGCGCACGCAGTTGATTTACGTTTGCTCGCCCGGCAATCCCACCGGCAAGGTGATGTCGCTGGCGGAGTGGCAAACGCTGTTCGAGTTGTCCGACCGCTATGGTTTTGTGATTGCCTCGGACGAGTGCTATTCGGAAATTTATTTTGACGAAAAACCGCTGGGCGGCTTGCAGGCGGCGCGGCAATTGGGACGCGAGGATTACCGCAATCTGCTGATGTTCTCCAGCCTGTCCAAGCGCTCCAACGTGCCGGGCATGCGCTCCGGTTTTGTGGCGGGCGATGCCAAGTTGGTGGAAAAATTCACCCTGTACCGCACTTACCACGGCTCAGCCATGAGCCCCAGCGTGCAAAGCGCCAGCGTCGCTGCCTGGCAGGACGAGGCGCATGTGGCAGAAAATCGCCGCCTGTATGCGGAAAAATTCGCCCGCGTGGTGGAAATTTTGCAGCCGGTGCTGCCCGTCACCCTGCCGGATGCCAGCTTTTACCTGTGGATTCCCACGCCCATTTCCGACACCGAATTCGCCCAACGCTTGTACCGCGATTACCATGTGACCGTGTTGCCCGGCAGCTACTTGGCGCGGGAGGTACGTGGCGTGAATGCCGGGGCCAATTTCGTCCGTCTGGCGCTGGTGGCCAGTACCGAAGAAACCGTGGCAGGCGCGCAGCGCATTGCCGAATTCGTGCGCGGGCTGTAACGCAGTACAAGCCAACAGAAAAATTGGCGCATAATCTTCGACCTGCGCCTGCGTGCGTATACCCCGCCCTCCGTGCAGGGCTGGGCCGTAGGGCGGATAAGCAACGCGCATCCGCCAGACACCGCACGAATTGGGTGGATGCGCTACGCTTATCCACCCTACGCCCGACAACATTTTTATAAAGGAGTGCACCATGACCAATTCCCGAATCAACCAAGGCCTACTGGCTGCGGCCCTGATCGCCCTGATGGGCGCGACCCGTTTTTATCACTTCGGTACGACGCTGCACTTACCGGACGCCTCGCTGGCGGTGTTTTTGCTGGCCGGACTATGGCTGCGCGATGCGCGCTGGCTGGCGGCATTGTTGCTGCAAGCGGCGGCGATTGATTATTTGGCGATTACCCAATTTGGCGTGAGCGATTATTGCGTGACGCCGGGCTATACCTTCCTGCTGCCGACGTATGCCCTGCTGTGGGCCGCCGGGCGTGGCATGCAGCGCGTCAGCGCTTGGCACCTGCAAGCGGCCATTGCCACGGCAGCGGTCAGCGCGGCGTTCGTGCTGTCCAATGTGGGTTTTTATGCTTTTTCCGGGCGCTATACCGACTTGGGCGCAGCCGCGTTTGCGCGTGAAGTGGCGCAGTATTACCTGCCCTATCTGACCAGCGCGGCAATTTATCTGGCACCACTGGCACTGGCGTCGGCCTTGTTGCGTCTGCGTCGGCCCGCACTGGCATGAGTGATAGCGCACACCGCCAGCGCATGTCGCGCAAAAAGGCCGTGGTCGAGGCCGCCATTGCCCGCGCCGAAGAGGACAAGGGCTTGCTACTGGTGCTGACCGGCAATGGCAAAGGCAAGTCCAGCTCGGCTTTTGGCATGGTGGCGCGCAGTCTGGGGCACGGGCAACGCGTGGCGGTGGCGCAGTTTTTGAAAAGTCGCCGCGACACCGGCGAAGAGCTGTTTCTGGGACAACATGCCGACTGGCATGTGCTGGGCGATGGTTTCACTTGGGACACGCAGGATCGGAGTGCTGACATTGCCAGTGCCGAGCGCGGCTGGCAGGTAGCACAAGGTTTTTTGCGCGACCCCGGATTGCATCTGGTGGTGCTGGACGAGCTGACTTATTTGCTCAACTACGGCTATCTGGACGCGGCACAGGTGTATGCCGATCTGGCCGCCCGCCCGGCCATGCAGCATGTCGTCATCACTGGACGTGCCGCCCCGGCGGCGTTATGCGAACTGGCCGATACGGTCAGTGAAATTACCGATGTGAAACACGCCTTCCGCGCCGGGATACGGGCGCAGCCGGGCATCGACTGGTGAAGCCATGCTGCGCCAGGACATTGAATAAGGGGAGAGATGATGGTCACTTTGTTTGTCGAGCAACAAGCCGCAACCACCCGCGAGGGTGAAACCGTGCTGGAAGCCTGTTTGCGTCAAGGCATCAGCCTGCCGTTTTCTTGCCGCGATGGCGCGTGTCACGCTTGCAAGCAGGTGGCCGTGACGGGCGACATCCCGGCACGCGCGCAACGCGGCTTGTCCGAAGCCGAAAAAGAAGTCGGCTGCTTTTTACCCTGTGTCTGCATGCCGACCAGCGACATGCGCATTGCCCCGACCAGCAGCGTCAAACTGTATGCCGCCACCGTGATACAAGGGAAAGAAGCGCTGCCAGAAGGTGGTTGGCGCATTCTGCTGGAACCTACGCTGCCCGAAGCCTGTGAACAAGGGCAAGCATTAAACCTGCGCTTGGGGCACGGCGAAACCTGTCGCCGCACCATCGTCAATCAACCGGCGGAGGATTACTTCCTGGCCGTGGACATTCCGCGCAGCGACATGGGTTTTATGGCATGGGCGGCACAAGCAGACGTCGATAGCGAACTGGAAATTCAAGGCCCCTACCCGGCGACCACCAAGACTGATGCACCGGAAAAAGCCAAATACCCGCCGACTGACCCGGTGCTGTGGGCGGCCTTGCAAGATGGCAAACTGATGATGGAAATCCTCAAGGATTTTTATGGCCGGGTATATCAGGATCCCCTCTTGTCACCGTATTTCCACGGCGCCACCATGCAGCGCTCAATTGAAAAGGTGTATTCCTTCATGCGCCAGGTCTGTACCGGTGACAATGTTTTCTTTGGTGACCGACCACGCAATGCCCACCACTGGATGGTCATTTCCGACGAGGTGTATCAGCATCGTGAAAACCTGATGCGCGAATGCCAAAAGCGCGCCGGACTGGCCCCGGAAATGACCGAGCGCTGGATGGCAATTGAAAACTTTTACCGCGACGACATCATCAAATCCGAACCTTGGAAGCGCACCTTTGCCGGGGTGGAATTGCCGGTGGACGGTTTTAGCGAGATGGTGCTGGACGAAGGTTCGATTTGCGATGGCTGCGGGGGCGAAGTGGCGGCGGGTGAAAATGTGCGCTATCACCTGCGTTTGGGTACGATGTATTGCCCGCGCTGCAACACCGTTTCATAACGAAAAAGCCACCGCAAGGGTGGCTTTTTTACTCAGCATGCGTTTTTTTACAGCAAACGTCGCACCAAATCCTCCTCATATTCTTGCAGGAACTCTTCTTGCTCCACACTTTGAATATAACCAGGTTCGATATTGCGTATCCGGTTAATGGAATCTGCCGCCGACAAACCACCTTCACGAATCAACCAGGCGGCCAGAATGGTGCCGGTACGCCCCAAACCGGCTTTACAGTGCACGGCCAAGACTTCACCGGCATCAATTGCCTTCTGCATGCGCACCAGCAGCATGTGCGTTTGCCCAACCGACGGTGCTTCCCGGTCAAAAATCGGCAAATGCAGATTGCTGAGATGATGCCTGTGCAAGGCGTTTTGATCCAAATCAGTCTCCGTCAGCGTAATCAGCTTGGTAATACCGGTTTTGGCCAGCAACCCCAAGTCGTAATCAAGGGGAGAAACCACGCCCGGCGCGGGACAACCCGCCAGCTTGCCCGGCACAATCCAGTGAAAGCCGCGTGGCGCACTGGAATCGTGAAAAAATACCCGACCAACGGATGCGGCCAGCTCCACCCCCTGACGACTGGTTGCCGGCAAAGCCGCCAACTTGCGCGTGGCCTCACCCACTGCCGAAACCGGCACCGATGCGGGCAGTGGCCGTGGAGTGACCAAAGGCGCCGCTTTGGCAACCGGCGCAACACTCACCGGGGGAACGACAGGTGGCGTCACTGCCACGGGCGTGACTGGGGCAACCGGAGCAACCGGGGTGACCGGGGTGACCGGGGCAACTGGCTGCGCCGGGATAGTCACCTTGACCGGGTCAATTGGCGACGCCATCACCAGCGATGCTGGACGGACGGGGGACGGGCTGGACGCCACGGAGGGCGCTACAGTCATACTTTGTTGCGCTTGTTGCGAGAGTGGTGGCGGTAATGCCACGTCATCCGCCAAATCCTGGGCAGATGCCGCCAAATCAGGCAACGACAAACTGCCAGTGGTTACAAATTGCGCCACGTGCTCATTGGCGGGCTGCCCGAAAAAGGCAGCCGTTGGCTGATAGGCAACCAAATGCCCACCGCCCAACAACACAATACGATCCGCCAAAATTTTGGCTTGCATCTGGTTATGCAAGGCCACCCACAAACGACAATGACCGGACAATTGCTTCAGCCAATTCATAAACCAGGCGGCTTCTGCATCTTTCAAGCTATAGGTAGGCTCATCCACCAACAACAACGGCGGGTTTAACAGCGCTTGCGCCAACACCATCACACTGCGTTGCAAATACAACGGACAACGCAGCATCGGCACATCAATCAGTGGAATGGCTTCCTCCAGACCATGCTTGGACAACCAATCCACCCCCAGCTCACGCCACATGGCAGGACTATGTTGACGCACCTTGCGGCTAGGCTCCAACAAAGCCTGCAATAAAGTCAGGTTAAACACGCCAGCATGCTGCAAAACCAGTGCGGGCCGATTACCTTCGCCATAAGGATAACCATTGACCAGAATTTCCCCCCACTGTTTGTGGAGGGCATGTCCCTGGTACATGCCAGACAAGGTGCGAAAGAGGGTGGATTTGCCGGTTTTCACCGGCCCCATCAGCACATCTACGCCACTTGGGGACAACTCCAGCGCAATCTCATCCAGCACCACGCGCTGACCAAACGCGACCCCAAAGCCACGCAGAGACAAGACAGGAAAAGCGTTCATGATGCAGGCCTTATGCTACCGCCTCGATACCAGGCATCGCAGAACGGGACTTGGTCAGCGCCATCCCCAAGTTAGCGGTACGACGACACACAAACACCATCACATAATCAGGGTAGCGTTTACCACGCAAAAACACGTGGATCAAATTGTCACTATTCACGATAATTTCTTGAAAATAGTGATGATTGTCCGAAGCCAGACCGCGAGAGTGCTTGAACATATTTTCAATCGCAACCACATTTGTGCCTGCGAACAGATCACTCGTCGCGGCAGCTACCAAGTCCAATACTTCCGCTGGGTGAGAATCCACTGTTCTAACGGCCAGCAACATCCCGGACGAAATATCCACATAACCGGCAGCCAAACATTCAGGGATGGATGCAATCGCCGAGGCGATTGTGTTTTCCAAATTACTCGACATTTTCTCTTCCTCCAAAAAAATTACAATCAGTATAAATTTTTACACTAAATTTACACAGTCAGTCGCCTATCAAATTGATTAGACAAGGAAAATTATACACCTCTTTTACTCTGGTATTCCGCATTCTCCCCGACTAATTATCTACCTATCTCGCAAAAACGGTAGCGTTTACACGCGATATTTTCAAAAGCACACGCAAAAATGCGCCTTGCTGATACAATTCGCGCCGGTTGCATGGAGAGGTGGCAGAGTGGTCGAATGTACCTGACTCGAAATCAGGCGTACCGTAACCCGGTACCGTGGGTTCAAATCCCACCCTCTCCGCCAGCCACACCCCTCCTCCTTGTCGCAAAAATACGACAAACCGCGCTCCCTCCAGATTTTTTTTTGACAGACCATTTCCCTCTTCTATACAGTGCGCCGCCAGTGAGTGCAGGGGGGTCTTGTAGTCACTGGTAAGTCGATGTGTCGATAAAAATCGATCCGGCGTCAACTTACGAAACCCACTTCAAGAAATTTTCACCAAAGGAAAAGAAATGAAAAAAATCGTTCTGTCCCTGGCTGGCGTAATGGCCGCAGTTGCGTTCGCACCTGAAGCCTCCGCTCTGCCCGTGTTTGCTCGTCAAACCGGCATGGCTTGTTCCGCTTGTCACTTCCAACATTTCCCACTGCTGAACAGCTTCGGTCGTGCTTTCAAGGCATCTGGCTACACCATGATGGGCGCACAAGGCAAGGTTGAAAGCGAACAACCTGCTGAGCAAGTTGGCAAGGAAGGCCAAATTCACGGCAACGGTCACTCCGAACTGTCCATCCCCAACGTGCTGAACCTGGGCGTGTTGACCACTACTCGTTATGACCAAGTGTCTGGCGGCGTACCTGCTCACTGGAACGTTCCTACCTCCGGTGGCGAACTGTCCATTTTCTTCGGTGGTCGTGTTGCTGAATTCGCAGGCTTCCTGTCCGAACTGAGCATGGCTGGCGCTGGTGGCGTTGCCGCCGTTGGCGCTGCCAAGCTGGCACTGTTGTTCCCAGTGGGCGACATGCGCGTAGGTACCGTGATCCTGTCCACTGGTGGTCAAGGTATTGCACACAGCTTTGAATTGCTGAACACCGGCGCTGCCAACACCCACAAGGTTTCCGCCTTCAACGGCGCTGGTAACGGTGGCCGCAACCACGTAGCCGTTACTTCTGCTGCTCAAAATCTGGGCACCAATGTTGCCGCAACCGGCCTGTCTTTCGTTGCACAAAACGACATGGGCTATGCCGTGTTGGGTCGCTACGAACAAGCTGGTCAATTGGGCGGTGGTGCACACAACCTGCCTTTGACTTACCTGCGTTTGGTTGGTCAATTTGACGTTGCTGGCTTCGAAGCTGCGGTTGGTATTCAAAACTGGAGCGGTACAAGTGCTGCCACCCTGTTGACTGCCACCAACCGTGCGACCGTTATCGACGGTCAATTGCAATGCGATGACTGCGCAGGTGGTATGCCTCTGGGTCTGTACGCTTCCTACGGTACTGCACCTATCAACTCCCAATTCAACATTGGTGGCGCATTGGCAGCCAACTCCGCAAGCTCCTTCAACGTGACTGCTGAACTGGGCGTGGTTCCTCACGTTGCCACCGTTCAACTGGCGCTGCGTTCCGCGAAGGACGGTGCTGCTGTTGGCGTGGGTAACACCAACAACGCGATCATGGTAGGCGGTACCTACGAACTGGCTCAAAACATCGAACTGAGCCTGACACACACCAGCAACTCCGGTTCCGCATGGAACATCGGTGGTTCCCGTGCTGCCATGACCGGCAAGACAGAAACCACTCTGATGCTGGAAGCCCTGTTCTAATTTTGTCCACGGCAACGTGATCAAAACCCGCCTTCGGGCGGGCGAACAGCAAAAAGGGAGACTTCGGTCTCCCTTTTTTATTGTCCTTGCCTACGACGCAGACTACGCTTCACCGCAACGCCGGATACGAGCCATAGCGCGCCCTTGGCTCCGCAAACTCACCATGCCACAACTTGGCTGATTGCCCAAGACGAGATCCCACCAGCTTTCCGGCCCAAACACGGCATATCGCTTAACCTGCACCGCCATGCTCGGCGCACATGCCTCACCCCACTTCCGCACTAAACCGTTTTTATGCGGGCGACACTGCAACAATCACAACCACGTTCCAAGATTCACGGCTGCGTCACGGTAACGCGCTGATAAAGCTGATAATGCTCATTACGATCACCTTGACGATTGCCTTCCCAGATTTTTTGCCAGTGACTGGCATCCTGGGAGCGGAAAGGACGCAAGCCTTGCACCAACAGCAAATCGCAGCGATGGGCACGGTCACGCAGGGTAATGATGTTGCCAAAGTAATGCAGCATGGCGCGCGGCGCATCTCCCAAAGGCGTGGCTCGACCGATACAGTTGTATTGTGCGGGCAAGGTGGCGCGCATGGACAACACCATGGCACGGTAGCTCTTGCTGCTGTCCAGCCAAGGCAACCATAGGGTCATGACCAAAATCCACAGCAAGGTCATACCGGTAGCCCAATTCACTACCGCACGGCGCATAGAGCGACCAATTCGCCAACTCAGCACCAGCCATAGCAAGGTGGCCAGGGCCGCCACCATCATGGGGACAGGTTGCAACGTGGCGGTAAATTCCGGTTGATAGGCTTTTAACCACAGCGTGACCTTGGCATGATTGTCCAGCAACAGCCCCGCCCAGCCCCACCAAAGGGCGATGGACACCACGGCAAACGTGCTCAGACTGAAGGCGTCCAAGGCATTGGCAGCGCCCCGTTTGAGGGTGGGCAACGCGGCGCTGGCCAACAGCGACAATGGCAACAACAACGGCAAGGCAAAGACTTCCTTGATATGCGGCAACAGACTGAGGACAACAAACAGAATCAGGAAGCTCAGTAGCGGCAGGTGCAAATCATCGCGCTGGGCTAATTTGCCACGCGCCTGCCAGACAGCCCAAGCCGCCAGCGGCCAAGCAGGCCATGCCAGCCAGGGCAGATTTTTCAAGTAATAAAAACTATCGCTGCCGGGCAATTGTTGCCAATGACTGATCAAGTTACCAATGTTGTGTTGCCAAGCCCAGGCACTGAACAATTGCGGGCTGTGTTGATACAACTGCAACGGCCAGATGAGCAGCCAAGGCAATGCCGATAGCGCCGCGATGCCCAGACTCAGAAAATAATTCCGCGCACGCCATAACGATGACCATAGTGGCAACGCCAGCGCGATGAGCAAAAACAAAACCGGCGCGAGAAATCCCTTGGCCAAGAAGCCGATGCCCATGCCAGTGCCCATTGCCAACCCGGCTCGCAGCACATACTCCCGACTATAGGCAAACCCCAGCAACAACAAGGCAATTCCACTCAAAAGTGCCAAATCCGTCACCATCTGATGCGCGCGCACCAGCATGCCCAGACAACCCAGTAGCACGACGGCGGTCGCCCAACCCCGGTTGTCGCCATTCAGTTTACGCCCGGTCAAACCGATGAACAGCAGGGTCAACCCGGTATAAAAACCGCTGGCCAAGCGTGCGCCATCATGCAACGGCAGCAGCGGCGAAAATAATTGCGCACTCAACGCCGCCGTCCAATAAAACAATGGCGGATTTTCCATGAAAGGATCACCCGCCAAGGTAGGCACCAGCCAGTGTTCGCCTTGCAGCATGGAAAAAATCAGGCCAAAACTATACGCCTCGTCGGGTTTCCACGGATCGTGCCCCACCAGCCCGGTCAGCAGCCACACCACACACAAGGTGCCGAGCATCAGCGCCTTGAGCGGCGTGACGGGATGTGGGTCGGAGGGTTGTAGGAAATACATGATTATTCGATGATTTTGATCTGGTCACCGGGACGGGGTTCGCCGGTTGGATATAAGGCGTTGACCAAACGTAGATAGCTTTCTGCGGATTGACCGAGCGGCGAATTTTTCGCCAGCGTGGCGATGCTGTCGCCTGGTTTGGCGGTGATGACGCGCAAGGTGAGCGGTTTGATCTGCTTACGTTCTGCTGCCGTCAAATTGCGAAAACTGCGGATTGCCGCCAACATTTCGGCTTTGTGCGCCTCAAAGGTAGTCGCATCTTTACCTTTACCGACCAGAAGATACGCCTGTCGCTCGTGATAGAGCACGGCGACGGTCTGCGTCGGCTGTATCAGCAACGCTGCGCTCAAACCATTAATCGTGATTTCCTCCACGGCGGGGTTGTTGTTGAACATGCTGCGGACAATACTCGCCGGGCTACCATTTTGCTTGCCCAGTTTCATCTGCATTTGGGCGGCCCCCTGTGGTGCAATCGCCATCAGGCTGTCGGGCAAGTTATGCACCTGCCAGCCCGCAGGCAGTTGCACGGCAATCCCCATCTCCGGTTGCAGAAAGCGGTTCTGACGCACCACACCCTGCTCCACGTTGTCGTTGAATACCAGACCATTGGTCGCGGCAAGGAACGGAGCTCGCGCCACAATCGGCTGAGCGACGTTTTTTTGCCCCGCTTCAGCCACGGCTTGTTGCAAGCGGGCTTCATTATCAGGATGCGATGCAAACACACCGTGGTAGCGGCGAGGTGCGCGTCCTTCTATCTTGGCCAAAGCCGCATCCTGTAACTCCTGATTCTTCAGGACACCAATGACATTAACAATAGCCTGCGGGTCATAATCGGTGCGCGCCAAGTACTCCGCCCCCAAACGATCGGCCTCCATTTCCTGATCCCGACCATAGCCGGACAGCAACGCGCCGCCTAATAAATTCGACAGATTTCGTCCCAAGTTGGTATTGATTTCAGGCAGAAAAATTGAGGCAATGGTCAGGCCGATATTGGCTGCCTGCGCGGCACTCTGCTGTCGCACCCCATGGCGTGCCGTCACGTGGCCGATTTCATGCCCCAGCACAGCGGCCAGCTCAGCTTCGGAATTCAGATACGCCAGAATGCCCCGAGTGATGTAGACATAGCCACCGGGTAAGGCGAACGCATTCACTTCGGGCGAATCCAACACCGTGAAGTGGTATTCCAGTCCTGAGCGATGGCTATGTTGGGCCAAGGCTTGCCCCACGCGATTAACGTATTCCTGCAAGCGCGGATTGGCATAGACAACATATTGCTTTTTGACCTCAGCATCCGCTTGTCGCCCCAAGGCCAATTCCTGCTTTTCCGACATCATGACAAAATCAGCGCGACCGGTGACCGGGTTTTGGGCGCAGCCAGTCACAACAAGCAACAAGAACAGGGTTAACAGTACGTGCATAGCAGCTCCCGTGGCCAATGATTCAGAAATGCAGAGGGGCATATCAACAAAAAAGGCAGCCAAGGCCGCCTTTTTTGCAGGATGACCGCCGTTGGAATTAACCAGCGTTGCGGGCGTATTTCTGACGGAATTTGTCGATACGGCCAGCGGTGTCCACAATCTTCTGCGTGCCGGTATAGAACGGATGACACTCAGAGCAGACTTCAACGTTCAGCACGGGCTTGCCCAGCACAGACTTGGTCTGGAACTTGTTACCACAGCTACAGGCCACAGTGATTTCCTGATAATTCGGATGAATGTTTGCTTTCATGATATTTCCTGATGAAGTGCGGCGGGTGTACGCACGGGGTTTTAAGAAGGCGCGCATTATCCATAAAACCTCCGGGTTAGGCAACCACCAGATTACTTAACCCTAGGTTTTCGCAAGAAAAAACGACAGACTACGCGCGCGCCTCGCCTCAGGACGCAGGCAGGGCCAAGATGAATTGAATCAGCGCACGAATATCTTCCTGCTTGGTTCCCTGCGGATCATTCGCGGGCATGGGCATACTGCCCCAAGTGCCCTTGCCACCTTTGGATACTTTGATTTGCAGACGCTCGGCCGCCGAAACGTCACCGCGATACTTGGCGGCGACATCACGCCAAGCTGGGCCGACCACGCGCTCGTCAATCGCATGACAAGAATCACATTGATGCTTTTTAGCTTGCGGGGGCATTTCGACCGGGGCATTGGCAGCCATTGCGTTGCCCGCCAGTAATACGCCGCCAATCAAGCCGAAGAGGATGGTTTTCATAGTTGCTCCTTGAAATGGAAGTTTGGGTGATGTGATGTTGAAGGGTGCGACCCCACAGCGGGAATTGTAAACAACCTCATCGAAAAATTAAGGCTTTTTGTACATTTTCCACGCACAACACCCCGCAGAGCGCCAACAAACGCGCACACCGACGCGCTTGTTTGTTTAACCGGGCCCATTTGCCCATTTTTTAGACACCCTGCTGCGGGCGCAACCTAACCTAGCCGCTATTACGCAGGCCGCTGGCAATCCCATTGATGGTCAAGTGAATGGCACGTTTCAACAGCACATCGTCATCGCCTGCACGATGACGTTCCAGCAAGGTAATCTGCAAATGATTCAGCGGGTCAATGTACGGCATGCGCGTTGCCAAGCTCCGTGCAAAGGTCGGGTTATCCGACAACAGGGCCGTACTACCGGTCACCTTCAGCAACACCTGGATGGAAGCATCCCACTCGCTCATGATCGCGCCGAAAATTCGCTGACGCAGTTCTTCGTCCGCCAACAGTTCAGCATAGCGCGAGGCGATGCCCATGTCGGTCTTGGACAGCACCATGTCCATATTGGACATCAGGGCGCGGAAGAACGGCCATTTTTGGTACATTTCCTGCAACAAGGCCAGACCGCCCTCTCCTTCACGCTGCACAAACTGCTGCACCGCGCTGCCAAAGCCAAACCAGCCCGGCAACAGGGTACGGTTCAACCCCCAACTGAACACCCAGGGAATGGCGCGTAGGTCTTCGATGCGATTGGACGGCTTGCGTGACGAGGGACGACTGCCGATGTTCAACTCGGCGATTTCGCGGATCGGCGTGGCGGTGAAGAAGTAATCGGTAAAACCGGGAGTTTCATACACCAGTTTGCGATAGGCGCGGAAGGCATCTCGGCTCAGCTCTTCCATGATGCGGTGATATTCCGGCATGGTGCTATCGGCACCGTGCGGGTGTAACAAGGTCGCCTCCATGGTGGCCGCAATCAAGGTTTCCAGGTTACGGCGACCAATTTCCGGGTTGGAATACTTGCTGGAAATGACTTCACCCTGCTCAGTGATGCGGATTTGGCCGTTCACACTGCCGGGTGGTTGCGCCAGAATGGCGTCGTAGCTCGGCCAGCCGCCACGCCCCACCGTACCGCCACGACCGTGGAACAAGCGCATTTCAATCCCATGCTGGGCGAAAGTCTTCACCAGCTCAACTTCAGCCTTATACAACTCCCAGTTGGCGGTCAGATAGCCGCCGTCCTTGTTGCTGTCGGAATAGCCCAACATCACTTCTTGGGTATTGTTGCGCGACGCCAGCAAGCGGCGATAGAACGGCAGGCCGAACAAGCGGTGCATGATGGCTGAGCAGCCTTGCAGGTCTTCGATGGTTTCAAACAACGGAATGATGTTGATGTGCAATTGTGGCGCGTCGCCGCCTTCCAGCAAGCCCACTTGTTGCAACATCAGCGCCAGTTCCAGCATGTCACTGACCGAATCGGTCTTGGAAATGATGTGATTCGGCAAGGCCGCGCGACCAAACTGGCGATGAATATCGGCAGCGGCGCGCATGATGTTCAGCTCGCTCTGCACGTCGTCGCTGTACACCGACACATCCTCAGCCATCAACACCTGACCCGCTTCGAGGGTTTGTAGCAGTTGTTCGCAACGCCCGGCTTCGTCCAGCACCGCGTAATTCACCCCATGGCGGGCGTACAACTCCGTCACGGTTTGTTCGTGCACGCCACTGTGTTGGCGCATATCCAGCGGAGCCAGATGGAAACCAAAGACTTCCACCGCGCGGCGCAAATTGGCCAAACGGCCACGCGCCAGATACACCGCACCATGCCGGAACAGCGATTCAATCAACACATCCAGATCCGCCATGAACTGCTGCGGGCTGCTGTAGGGTTCGGCTTGCTTGTCCACCGGCGGACGGTGCGCGATGTCCAGCCCCAAGCGTTGTGCAGTGGCCGACAGGCGCGAATAAATGTAAATCAAGGC
>DHYQ01000045.1 GCA_002414205.1 Gallionellaceae bacterium UBA5126
GCGCATTCCAGATTCATGCGCGTTTGCAGCATGTCGCGCAGGATTTCCACGTCCTTGTCCTGAATGTGGCGGCGGTCTTCGCGCAGGTGCAGGGTAATCGCGTCCGCCCCGGCCTCTTCGCAAATCAGCGCGGCGCGCACCACGTTGGGATAACGCGCCCCACGCGCCTGGCGCAAGGTCGCCACATGGTCAATGTTCAAGCCCAGTTTCATCATAATTTCTGCAAATCCTTAATTAATTCACGGGTGTGTAAAATTTTTCCGCCCAGATGGTGGTTCAGCAATAGCCGCATCAACTGCTTGCTCTGCTGCGCGGTGGTCGGGTCGCGGTAATCGTCTTCCGCCATGTCCAGCAAGGTCTTGCCCAGCAATGGCATGCCGCCTTGCGCCGTGCCGCGCACCGCGCCGTGCTCCGGCACATAACGATAACAAACTTCCGCCTCGATCGGCGCGCCGTGGTTGGCCTCGTGCAACAGCGGCACGGCATAGCCCAGCTCCTGCAACAAATGCTTTTCAAACCAGCGCAAGGTGGCCGCGTGGTCGCTCTCCGCCGCCAGCCGCAACAAGGTCGCCGCATAGCCATCAAACAAATCCGGGTGCGGATCATCACGCGGCAGCAGATTCAGCAGCAACTCGTTGAGGTAAAAGCCGCACATCAGCGCCGTGCCCTGCAAATAACGCTGCCCCGGCTGCCACTCGGCGTTGTGCAAGGTGCGTAGCTCATTCTTGCCAAACCAGCTCAAAGCCAGTGGCTGAAAACTCATCAACACCGAGCGCTGCGGCGAACGTGGCCGCCGCGCCCCCCGCGCCAGCAACGGCAAACGCCCATGCTCGCGGCTGAACACCTCCAGCAGCAAACTGGTCTCGCTATAAGGAGAACTGTGCAACACAAACCCCGGTTGCTGATTATGCTGATGCGGACGACTCACGGACGGCACGGGCGAAGGAAAGGCGGGCATTGTACTGGCGGGGCGGGAAAAAGTGGAGGTGCGGCGCGTAGGCTGCAATAAGCGCAGCGCATTGCAGCAAAAACAGTCCCTGCACTGGGTGCATCGCAAAAGGTTGGAATATATTTTTGTTATTTGTGACGAAAACATATAATCGCGCCCGCGTTCAACAAACAGCAGGCGGGCCAAATGAAACCTTCACACGAAAAATTAACGGCAGATACCCCTAAAGGGCAGCGTCGTGGTCGTCCACCCAAACCCGGTGGTGCCAAGTCCGCCGCCCAGCGTCAGCGCGAATATCGTCAGCGCCAGCGCGCCCTGCTGGCGGCCACGGTTGACGCGCTGGATGCGGGTTATGCCGCCATGGCCCAGGACGGCGCACGCGAAACGGAAGCCGTGGCATGGTGCAACGCTTTGGGAGGCGCGTTAAATGCAGCGCGGTGAAGTGTGGTGGGTGTGCTTTGATCCCGCCGTTGGCAGTGAAATTCAAAAGCGGCGGCCCGCCGTGATTGTCAGCAACGACGCCGCCAACCGCCACCTCGCCCGCGTTGTCGTGGTTCCGATCACCAGCAACACCGACCGGCTGTACCCCGGCGAAGCGCAGGTCACGGTTGCCGGTCAAGCGGGCAAAGCCATGGCGGATCAAATCATGGCGGCGGACAAAATGCGCCTGACCGAAAAACTCGGCGCACTCTCCGCCAGCGACCTGCTCGCCGTTGAAAAGGCCATCAAGATTCATCTGGCCTTGAGCAAAACTTTTATTCCTTCTTGACGGTCTCGTGACCAAATGCGCGCTGGCAATGTTGCCGGTATCGCAAAAGGTTTTTTCAAACAGTTGGTGCAATGCGCGTTGCTTATTGCACCTGACGGTTCTCTGGTTCCGCCACCAAATCTCCCATCCCCACACCCAAGGCCAGCGCAATCCGCTCAATGTTGCAGATTGAGATATTGCGCTCGCCGCGTTCAACCGAGCTGATGTAGTTGGGGTGTAGGTCTGCCGCTTCGGCGACTTTTTCCTGCGTGAGCTTTTTCTCCAGCCGAATGCGCCGCATGTTGCTGGCAAAAAGTTGCTGCGCCCCACACTTTGAGGTGGTTTTTTGCATGCGCGCAGTTTTCTCGACCCACTGGCGCAATACCACACACTTTGAGTTTGGTTTATGGTATCGTGCCAGCAAAACAAAACCCAAAGTGTTTATCTTGCGCTTGCTGACAGGCAACGCATCAAAACCCTTGTTTAATCCTTGACACGCGGGGGGGGGGGGGCGGTTACCATGCCGACTGTTTTTGCCATGACGGAACCTGCATAACTAACCAAGGAGAGGTGAAATGTTGAAGTTGGAGCTACAAGAGCGAGATGGAAAGGCTTATCTGAAAATCAGTTGTGTGTGTGACGAAACGGCGAGTGACGCTTCCAAAAATCAGCACGGAAATGTCAAGCCCACAGAAAAGCAAGTCTTATCCATAAAACTCAAAAAAGCACCGTCGCCCGCTGAAGGGCAAGAGCGTCAATCCATTCCCGAATTTTCCCCAAAACTGTATTTTTTTGAAGGCTGTTTGATTGTGAGGTCAAGTGAAGGTGACTACTGGATATACAGAGAAGGTCAGTACCTATCAGCTAAAAAGACTTTAGAGTTGGCATTCGCCTACATTACAGAAGATAGCCCTGAAAGCCGTTCTGAACCAAGCGATGAAAACAATATCTTTGAAATGAGTCACTGAGGCTGAAGATGAAAGATTTCACACGTAAAGGCGTATCCATCGGTTTTTTTACGAAGACGGGTACGGTCATGAGCAGCGAGAAGCGAGATAAAACCAGCGTCTATTCCACAGGCGGCGGTTCGGTGCCGACACAGGTGCATTCTGTCACCGTGACAAAGCATGATTTATGGCTGAAACAAGAGGATGGCGAGGAGGATTGCGTGCGAATCCGGGGCGCTGATGTTCCGGTACGCGTTGGGCAAAAAGTTACGGCGGTTTACGCTGGGGTACGCAAGCAACAAAAAGTGGAGTCTGGGTATCCAGTCATCCTTGTTAATCACGATGCCCACCGGCATTGGATGTTGGAGAGTGGGAAGTCACTAATCGAACGGCTCAAATTTCCTTTCACATTTCTCGTGAAAGGATTTTTTCGGATATTTGTCTTACCCTTCGCCCTGTTTGCACTCACATTATTCATCGCGCAATCGGCCATATATACGAGTGACGTCAAAAAACAGATGCAGGAGTGCTTTGGTGCCGCCGCAAGTTGCGGCCAAAAATTAGCCGTATGCGACAACACCACTTCTTCATATTGCACCTCAGACAGTAAGGAGGTCGAAAAATGCACGAAGCCCTATTGTGAATCTATGAAGGGAGCTGCGGCAAGCATGGGTAAGGTGGAGCATGGGGCGGGGTTGATTTCCGTATTTTTGTTTCTGTTTCTGGCCATAACGGCCAAAAGAAACGAGTTCAGGATAAGACGCGAATTGGATGGACATTTGGAAGAAGTTGCGCAGGAAGTGCATCAAAAATTTCCAAAAACGGTAGCGACCGAGCCGTAGAAAACGGGGTATTCAAGGCTTTGTATCAGGCGGATTAGCAGTAGCAATCCGCCTTTTTCATTCCAAGCGGTGGGTTGCTGCACGAACCCACCCCACCAAACTGGCAACCTCACCGCCCCATCCGCACAAGAATTTTCACCCTCCCCCCGTTGTGTGGGCGTGTCAGTGTTAAAATCGCGCCCCAAAAATTTTTACCATCGAGTGTGCCATGCTTGCTACCGCCAATATCACCATGCAGTTTGGGGCCAAGCCCTTGTTTGAAAATGTTTCCGTCAAGTTTGGCGAGGGCAACCGTTATGGGTTGATCGGCGCGAATGGTTGCGGGAAATCGACGTTTATGAAGATTCTGGGCGGGGATTTGGAGCCGACTTCGGGCAATGTGATGCTGGATAAGGGCGAGCGGCTGGGCAAGTTGCGCCAGGATCAGTTTGCCTACGAGGACATGCGGGTGCTGGATGTGGTGATGATGGGCCACACCGAGATGTGGGCGGCGATGACCGAGCGTGATGCGATTTATGCCAACCCGGATGCCAGCGAGGAAGATTACATGCGCGCCGCCGATCTGGAGGCGGTGTTTGCCGAGTACGATGGTTATACCGCCGAGGCGCGGGCCGGGGAGTTGTTGCTGGGCGTGGGCATTGCGGTGGATTTGCACAATGGGCCGATGCGCGAGGTCGCGCCGGGCTACAAGCTGCGGGTGTTGCTGGCGCAGGCGCTGTTTTCCAATCCCGATACGTTGCTGCTGGACGAGCCGACCAACAACCTGGACATCCACACCATTCACTGGCTGGAGGACATGCTCAATGGGCGCAATTGCACCATGGTGATTATTTCCCATGACCGCCACTTTTTGAACAGCGTGTGCACCCACATGGCCGATTTGGATTACGGCAAAATCACCGTGTATCCCGGCAATTACGACGATTACATGTTGGCTTCCGCCCAAGCACGCGAGCGTCAGGCCGCCGACAATGCCAAGGCCAAGGAAAAAATCGCCGAGCTGCGGGCCTTTGTGGCGCGTTTCTCCGCCAATGCGTCCAAGGCGCGTCAGGCCACGTCCCGCGCCAAGCAAATCGACAAGATCAAGGTGGAGGACATCAAGCCATCCAGCCGCCAATATCCGTTCATTCGCTACGACTACGACGACCGGGAAAAGCTGCACCGCACCGCCGTGGAAGTGCAGCACGTTGCCAAGGGCTTCGACCGCATGTTGTTCTCGAATGTGAATTTCCGCATCGAAGCGGGCGAAAAAGTGGCGATTATCGGCCCCAACGGCATTGGTAAAACCACCCTGCTGCGCATTCTGGCGGGCGATTTGGCGGCGGATAGCGGCACGATTAAATGGGCGGAAAAGGCCAAGCCCGGCTATTTCGCGCAGGATCACGCCGCCGATTTTGCCGAGGACAAGGTGATGACCGAGTGGATGACCGACTGGCGCGGCGAAAATGACGACGACCAGGCTGTGCGCGCCACGCTGGGGCGCTTGTTGTTCTCCGGCGACGATGGCAAGAAGAACGTCAAGATTCTGTCCGGTGGCGAAAAAGGCCGCATGCTGTTCGGCAAGCTGATGCTGCAACGCCCCAACGTGCTGCTGATGGACGAGCCGACCAACCACTTGGATATGGAATCCATCGAATCGCTCAACACCGCGCTGGACATGTTCAAGGGCACGCTGGTATTCGTCAGCCACGACCGCGAATTCGTCTCCTCGCTGGCCACGCGCATCATCGAAATCTCGGACAAGGGTGTGACCGATTACCACGGCAGTTATGAAGACTACCTGATGTCGCAAGGGCTGGCGGGGTGAGTTTTTGCCATGCCGTACACCATCGGCGTGTTTGATTCCGGGGTGGGCGGGTTGTCGGTGTTGCACCACATCCGCCGCACCTTGCCCGCTGCCCGGCTGCTGTACGTGGCCGATTCCGGGCACGTTCCTTACGGCGACAAATCCGCCGACTACATTACCCAACGCTCGCACGCCCTGACCGAGTTTTTGCTCGGTGAGGGTGCAGAAGCCATCGTCATCGCCTGCAACACCGCCACTGCCGCCGCCGTCAACAGTCTGCGTAGTCGTTATGCCTTGCCGATTCTCGGCATGGAACCGGCGATTAAACCCGCCGTGGCGGCCACGCACAGCGGCGTGGTGGGTGTGTTGGCGACGGTGGGTACGCTGGAAAGCGCCCGCTTCGCCGCGCTGCTGGGTAAATACGCCGGGGCGGTGGAAATCGTCACCCAAGGCTGCCCCGATCTGGTGGAGCAAGTGGAAGCAGGCGAGCTAGACAGCCCGCGCACCCGCGACTTGCTCACCGGCTACGTCACGCCACTGCTGGCACGCGGCGCGGACACGCTGATTCTGGGCTGCACGCACTATCCTTTCCTCGCCCCGCTGCTGCGGCAAATTGTCGGTGAAACAGTCACGCTGATCGACACCGGCGCGGCGGTGGCGCGGCATTTGCAACTGCGGCTGCAAACCGAATTACCCGCGCCGCATCCGCATCCCGCCACCCCCGGTGCAGCGTTTTTCAGCAGCGGCGACTGCGCAGCGGCGACGCGCATCATGTCGCAACTGTGGGGCCAGCCGATGCCGGTGGCCGCCGTGCCCGCCCCTTTTCGTTAATCAACTCAACCTGTGGAGCGCAACATGCCCAACCAAACCAAAGGCTCGGACAGCGAGCGCAAAGTGCTGGAACACGCCCATCGCGGCCTGCAACTGTTTACCGAATACCGTCCCAAGCTGATGGGCAAGATGCAGTCCTTTATGGCCGAGGCCATGCACACGGGCGTGCTGGACAAAAAAGAAAAAGAGCGCATCGCGCTGGGCATGGCCCTGACCCAGCAGTGCCACTATTGCATCGGCCTGCATGTGCGTGCCTGCAAACACGCGGGCGTGACCGTGGAGGAAATCATGGACGTGTGCGGCATCGCCATCATGATGGGCGGCGGCCCGGTGCTGACCCACATGGCGGAAGTCGAGCGGGCGTTGAATGAGTTTTATCTAGACGAGAACGGCGAGCCGATTTGACGTAGGAGCGGGCCTTGCCCGCG
>DHYQ01000103.1:0-22880 GCA_002414205.1 Gallionellaceae bacterium UBA5126
TTCGCACGTTAGAATCAAATCAGGCCGCACTCGTCGCTTGACGACAAAACGCCGGATGAGTTCTACTTCGACACCCCGCCCGCACTGCCCAAAGCAGCATAGGCATTAACCGCAAGGCTTCCACTTAAGAAATGGGAAATACTGTCCAACTGAGCGGAGCCACCTCTCAGTGCCTCGCCGTCGCCACCGTCACCGACCGCGATGCCATTCGCAACAGCCTTTTCCTGCCACCCGAAGCGAGCGATGCTTGAGATTGCGCCACCTGCTGGACGTATTTTGAGGAACACCAAGGATCGTTTTCCAAGCGAAAAAATTTAACGGACTCGGATATTCATCGGCAGAACATTTTGAACAACCCGTATGCGCTGGAGAAAATCCAGGCGCATTTTGCGTTTCAAGGCCATCCGTATGAGGGGGAGGTGGTGTTTACCAAGGCAGATTGGGTGGTTTGAGGTGGATGAGCGGACGATAGAGCGCTACCTTGCCCAGCACGGGGAGGAATTGGGGAAAAACGGTTATCAGGTGCTCAGGGGAAAGTCCTTAAAAAACTTCAGGTTAGCGGATGTCTCCGGCATGAATGTCGGAGACAAGGCGGCAAGTTTGGGGATTTTCACTTTTCGGGCTTTGTTGAACAATTAAAGCGTTACGCAGTTCGCCTTTCGACAAGCTCAGGGCGAGCGGATTCAAGCAGTGTTTCCTTGGGTTGGGTGTGCTGCGATATGGTTTGCACTCTGCCCGTCGCGGGTTACAATCCGCCCCCTTTTTTCAGGAGTGTGGTGATGAGCACAGGCACGGTGTTTTCCTGGCCGATTCGGGTTTATTTTCAGGATACGGATGCGGGCGGGGTGGTGTATCACGCCAGTTATGTGAATTTCATGGAGCGGGCGCGCACGGAGTGGCTGCGTTCCTGCGGCTATAGCAATGCCGGGTTGATGCAGGCGTTTGGTATGCTGTTTGTGGTGCGCTCGATTACCCTGGAGTATCTGAAACCGGCGCTGCTGGACGATATGCTGACTGCGACGGCCAGCTTGCAGGAGTTGGGCCGTAGCCGGTTGTTGTTGCGCCAAACGATTGTGCGCGACGGGGTGGTGTTGACCAGCGGCGTGGTGGAGTTGGTGTGTGTGGAGAAGGAAAGTTTCCGCCCCATGCGCATCCCGGAGGTGTTGCGGGGGCAGTGGGTGGGGTAATCAACGCCCAACCTAGCCCCTCCTCTTCTTGGGCAAACACTGATTTAATCCGTTCGCCCTGAGCTTGTCGAAGGGCTATCTGGGTAATGCTTTGATTGATGACTTCCCCATTCATGGTTCGACAAGCTCACCACGAACGGAGGTGTCAATCAGTCGGGTAGGGTGGATAAGCGTGAGCGCATCCACCAAAGGCCAGAAAATGGCGGATGCGCTGCGCTTATCCGCCCTACGGGTTGCGTTTATTGGGGTTTAGATGACCTTGCCGGGGTTCATGCGGTTGGCCGGATCCAGCGTGGCCTTGATGCTGCGCATGAGTTGCAATTCCAGCGGGGATTTGTGTTCGGTCAGGGTACTGCGCTTGAGTTGGCCGATGCCGTGTTCGGCGCTGATGCTGCCGTCGAGTTGGCGCACGATGTCGTACACGAGGTCGTTGACGGCACCTTCCTGTTCGGCGATGAAGCGTGGGTTGGCTGCACTATCCGGCAGCGAGACGTTGTAGTGGATGTTGCCGTCGCCCAGGTGGCCGAAGGCGACGATGCGCACGTCGGGATAGGCGGCGCGCAGGGCGGCGTTGGCCTGGGCGATGAAGCTGGCGACGCGGCTGATGGGCACGGCGATGTCGTGTTTGATGCTAATCCCTTCGCGCTTTTGCGCTTCAGCGATGTTTTTGCGCAGCACCCACCAGTTTTCGGCGTCGTCGGTGGTGGTGGCGAAGCGCAGCACGTCTGGGCCGAAGTTGCCCAGCGCGGTTTGCAGGGTTTGCACCAGCACCGGGTTGTGACCGTCGGCCAGTTTAATCAGCAGGTAGTGCTCGTAGCGTTGGGCGAACGGCTCGCGGGTGTCGGGGATGTGCTTGAACACCAAGTCCAGACAGGGGCGGGTAATCAGCTCGTAGCCGCTCAGGGTGGTGCCGCATTGGTTGCGGATGTGGCCCAGCAGGCGCACAGCGGCGTCGATGTCGCGCACTGCCACGCAGGCCGTGGCCACGCTTTTTGGCAGCGGAAACAGCTTCAGCACGGCGGCAGTGATAATGCCCAGCGTGCCTTCCGCGCCGATAAACAACTGTTTCAAGTCATAGCCAGTGTTGTCCTTGCGCAGCCCGCGCAGGCCATGCCAGATTTGCCCGTCCGGCAGCACCACTTCCAGCCCCAGCACCAAATCGCGCATGTTGCCGTAGCGCAGCACACCAATGCCACCGGCGTTGGTGGAAAGGTTGCCGCCGATTTCGCATTGCGGCGCAATGGCGGTCAGGCCGAGTGGAAACAGCCGGTCGTGGCGGGTGGCTTCGGCATACACACTGGCCAGCGTGCAACCGGCGTCCACGGTCAGGGTGTCGTTGGCGACATCCACGGCGCGAATGCGCTTCAGGCGCGATAGGTTGACCAGCACGCTGGGGCGAGCGTCAACTAGCGGGATGCCCGCGCCGCATAGGCTGGTGTTGCCACCCTGCGGCACAATGGCCACGTCGTAATCGGCGCAAGCGCGTACCACGGCGGCGACTTGTTCGGTATCGGCAGGCAGCACCACCGCCAGCGCAGCGGCTTGATAACGGCCACGCCAGTCGCGGCAATAGGGGGCGGTGGCGTGGTCGGTAAGGACGTGTTCTGTGCCAAGCAATGATTGCAAGGTCGTCAGCAGGGGGTGGGTCATGATCGTTGGCAAGTGAGCAACCCACCGTGGTGGTGGGGTGGCGGAGTTAGTGAACGGCGCAGAATTCCAGCAGGGCAGTGAGCTCCATGGGACGCGCAAGGTAGTAGCCTTGGGCGTAGTCGCAACCCAGGGATTGCAACAGTTCGCAGTCGCTTTCTGTTTCGACCCCTTCGCCGACGCACTTGGCGTTCAGTTTGTGCGCCATTTCGATACAGGATTCCACCAAGATACGTTGCGCATGGTTCTCGCTCATGCCCTGAATGAAGCTGGCGTCGATTTTCAGTTCGGTAAAAGCCATGCGGGTCAGTTGCTGCATGCTGGAAGCGCCGGTACCGTAATCGTCGATGGACAACCCAAAACCGCGCATGCGCAGCCGGGCCAGATTTTCCAGCGCGGCTGCTGAATCGGTATGCGTCACGCTTTCGGTGATTTCCAGAATGATGTTACGCGGCTCTACCCCCGCGCTGTGCATGGTTTCGGTGATGCGATCCGCCAAGGTCGGATCATTCAGGCTGCTCAAGGACAAGTTAACCGACAACACGATGTTGTGCCCCAGCTCGTGTAGCAGGTGACTGGCCATGGCCGCTTCTTGCAACATGAAAAAGGTCAGGGTGTCCATTTGTTCCGAGGACTCCAGCACATGGATGAAGTCACGCGGCTCCAGCATGCCATGGCGCGGGTGACGCCAGCGAGCCAAGGCTTCTGCGCCCACCACATGTTGCTTGTGCAAATCCAGTTTGGGTTGGAAAAACGGCTCGAATTGCTGGCTTTCCACCCCGGCCAGGATTTCTTCCAGTGTGCATGGGTGCAACTCACAGATGGGATGCTCGTTCAGATGTTGAAAGTGACGTGCCAGCAAGCTGCCCAGTTTGTTTTGGGAAATGGGTTTTTCCACTGCACCCAGTAAGCGCAGGCCGTAAGCGCGCGCCATTTTTTCCACGGAATTGATCAGGGCCGTATCCAGACCGCTCATGATGATGATGGACAGGGGTTGGGGATGACTGTTGGCCAGATGGCGTAAAAACTCCATACCGTCCATGCCGGGCATGTCCAGGTCGCATAACACCACATCAATGACCCCCGGGGGGGCGTCTTGCAGAATATCCAGTGCCCGCTGCCCATCATTGGCTTGCAGCACGTCCTTAACCCCCAGTGCGTTCAGCATTTTTTGTACGGCAGTGCGTAAAAAATGGTGGTCATCCACCACCAGTACACGCAGTGCGCTATTTTGCGCTGGGTCGAAATTGCTCACAGTGTCCATCGGAATCTCCCTGGTTCGTTCAGTGTGTTTATTGTGCCATAGTTGGCGGCGATTCAATGACTGCCGCAGTGGTTGTGGATGGCGTGCTCCAGTGCGCGCATGATCCGTTCCAGTGCGGCGCTGGTGGCCGCTGCGTCAATCGCTTGCTGCTGACTGGCTTTGCTTTCCAGGTCCGCGCATAACTGGCTCAATGCCCGTGCACCGACCATGCGGCTGGCACCCTTGATGCGGTGGGCCTGGCGGCGAATGGCGCCGCTGTTGCCGGCGTGCAGTGCCGCGTTCAGATCGGCCACATCCAAGCGATTTTGTAGCTGGAATTCCTGGAGCAATTCGCGTTGTACCGCCGGGTCGTCGGATAAGTCGCGCAGGGCATGGAAGTCTATTTGGGTGCGTTGGGTCACATCCGTCTGCACAGGCAGCCAGCGTTGCAGCATCGCCGATAATTGCGACAAGTCCACCGGCTTGGTGAGCAGGTCGTCCATGCCGGAGGTCAGGCAGTGTTTGCGTTGTGCGGCGATGGTGTTGGCTGTCCACGCGATGATGGGGGTGCGGGCGCGCTTTTCCTGCGCTTCTTGCAAACGCACGTGTTGGGCCAGTTGATAGCCATCCATTTCCGGCATGTGGCAGTCAGTGATCAGCAGCGCGTAATGTCCGCTGCGCCATTTGGCGAGGGCGGCTTGCCCATTTTCGGCTGTTTCTGCTTTCAGGCCCAATTCATGCAATTGGCGTGCCAGGAGTTTACGGTTGATGGGATGGTCATCGACGATCAGCACCGGGGAGATGTTCAGGGCTTTACCTGGCAGGTGCAGGCTCCCTAGTGGCCGGACGACGCGCAGGTTGGTGGCAGGTACGATGGCGAGTTCGTCGCTGCGTGGCAATTCAATGGTCAAGCTGAATAGACTGCCTTTGCCGGTTTCACTTTGCACGGAAATTTCCCCTCCCATCAGGTTGGCCAAGCGGTGTGAAATCGCCAGGCCAAGGCCCGTGCCGCCATACAGGCGGGCAGTTTCATCGCTTTCTTGTCCATAATTCTGAAAAATGCGTTGTTGGGCGTCATTAGCGATCCCGATACCGGAGTCTTGCACCGAAAACCGTAGCGTGTCGGTGACGGCGTTGGATTGCAGGCACTCAACCTGCAAGGTGATGTGTCCTTCAGGCGTGAACTTTATCGCATTGCTGACGAAATTGTTCAGGATTTGTGTCAAACGGAAAGGATCGGCCCAGTAGTCATGGCTGAGGCGTTGCACCGTGTTTTGGTGAAAAGCGAGATGTTTGCTGGTGGCCAGTGGCAGGTAGGTGTTGTATACCTGTTGTAGCAGTTGACTGATTTTGACCGCTTGTTGGGCGATGTGCAGGCGATCGGCTTCAATTTTTGACCAATCCAGAATGTCATTCAGGATGCGCAACAGATTTTCGCCGGATTCGCGCGCGGCATGCAGGGTGTCGCATTGCTCACTGTCCAGCGGCGTGAGTGCGAGCAATTCCAGCATCCCCAGCATGCCGCCCAGTGGGGTGCGGATTTCATGGCTCATGGTAGCCAGAAAGGCATCCTTGGCGCGGCTGGCTTGTTCGGCGCGCTCCTTGGCTTGTTGCAACAACAGCTCGTTTTGCTTGCGTCGGGTAATGTTGCGCACCGTACCGGTGTAATGCGGCTGCTGGCCAATCATCATTTCGCTGACGGCCAGCTCGACCGGGAAGGTGCTGCCATCCTTGCGTCGCCCCATGACTTCCCGTCCTTTGCCGATGACCTGTGGCACATGGCTGGAACGGTAGTTGCGCAGGTAGCCATCATGGGCCTCGCGGTAAGGGCTAGGCATCAGCATCTTGACGTTTTGTCCGATCATTTCGGTGGCGTGGTAGCCAAAAATCCGCTCAGCGGCAGGATTGACGGTCTCGATAATGCCGAATTCATCAATGGTCAGAATGCCATCCATGACGGTGTCCAGAATACTTTCAATCCGGTTGCTACTATCGCGCAGTTGCATGGCCGCCAGGCGTTGATCCACTTCCAGTTTGCGCAGCCAGACCCAGAGTAAATGCCCCAGCAAAATGACAAACACACCACCAATGAGCAGGGCGAATTTGCGCAGCTCCAGAATGGAGGTCAGGGCTTCATCGCGGTCCATTTTGACCACGATGCCCCAATCGGTGCCCGCGACCGGCTGCACGTGCGCCAGCACGGCTTGTCCCCGGTAGTCCAGCCCTTCGGTGCTGATGTTTTGCCCTTGGGCAGCGAGGCTTTCCACCCAGGCGGTTGTCGTTGGCTGATGTGCCAGCGGCAATTGCCATTTTAGGGTGCTGTCCGGGTGATGACGCAACTCATTTAAAAACAATATCTTACCTTGATGCAGGGTCACCAATTCGGTTTCGGCACTATTGCTGATGACCGGCCAGATTTGCAGTTGGCTATATAGCGGGGAGAGATCGCTGCGCAGTAAGAGTACCCCGTAGTCATGGGGGGTTTTGATCGGCACAATAAAATCCAGTACCGGTAAACCAGGATGTTGTGGATCACCGAAATAGATGGGTGACAGGATGAATTTGCCTTGAGCGAGCGCTTGCTGCACCAAGGCCTGCGTTGCGGTGGAAAAGTGTGCCTGCCGACCTGCGCGGTAGTATTCCTGACCATCACCATGCAGTATCAGAATCGCGCTGTAGTCATTTTTGGCGGACAGGCTGGACAGAATCGTGCGTAATTTTTCCGGTAGCCGTGCGCCGCGTTGCTGCGGCTGCTCGATGGCGAGCAGTGCCGCCATGGTCTGTGCGTCGTTTTGCCTATCCTTGATGAAACTATTGATTTGTCCGCTTTTAAACTTGCTGATGATGGCCATGTTATTACGTTCGTCGGACAGACTGACCGCCATCAGGTGGCGAAACAGCAGATGTCCCAGCACCATCAAGGCGCTGATGATGACAGCAAACGCGGCCAAGCCGAGTAAACGCATGCTTTTAGGGTGAAGTGAAGAGGGCATGATGTCAGGTCATAAACACAGCGTCGCGCAGTGTAACCTGAATTGCCAGCGCCAATGTCATGTGTCTGTAAAATCTTGCTTTGACCTTGAATGTACGGGAAAAACAGGGCATTGAGGGGTCAATTCAGGCTATTTGTGCCATAATCTGCGCCCTCTTATTAAGCTATCGTTAAGTTTCGTCGGTTCTTCCGATCAGGAAAGGTGCTTTATGCAGTTCACGCAGGACTTGTCTTTTCTACACTTGATCAGCAATGCCAGTGTGCTGGTGCAGGTGGTCATGGGGCTGTTGTTGCTGGTTTCCATGACGTCATGGTTATACATTTTTCAGAAATTGCTGGTGTTGCGGCGTGAAAAACGCCTGACCGCCGAGTTTGAGCAAGCCTTTTGGGGGGCGGCCAATCTGAATGAATTCTACAAGCTGGTGTCTGCCATACCCGATGCGGAACGCGGGGCGCTGCAACGGATTTTTGTGGCGGGTGGGCTGGAGTTTTCCAAGCTGAAAAAGCATGCGCTAGGTAATGATGCCCTCATGGAGGGTACCCGGCGCGCCATGCGTGCGGCCTATCAGCGCGAAATGGATAGATTGGAAAATCATCTGGCTTTTCTGGCCTCGGTTGGTTCGGTGAGTCCGTATGTGGGCCTGTTTGGCACCGTGTGGGGAATTATGAATGCCTTCCGTGGGTTGGCCAATGTTGGGCAGGCCACACTGGCACATGTGGCACCTGGCATTGCCGAAGCGCTGGTGGCCACGGCGATGGGGTTGTTTGCCGCCATTCCAGCGGTGCTGGCTTACAACCGCTATTCGCACGACCTTAACCGTCTGGCGACGCATTTCGAGAGCTTCGGCGAAGAGTTTTCCAACGTGTTGCAACGCCAGCCATGAGATCTTCCCGCCGCAACCGCAACCTGATGAACCAGATCAACGTCGTGCCTTACATCGACGTGATGCTGGTGTTGCTGGTCATCTTCATGGTGACGGCGCCGATGATGAATCCTGGTCAGGTGGATTTGCCCAGCGTCAACAAGAGCAAGCCGACGGCGGCGAATGTGCCGCCCTTGGTGGTGACGATCAAGAAAGACAGCACCCTGACGCTGCGTGACATGAGTAAGGGCGACCTGGAGTACAACACCAGCGCTGCGACCTTGCTGAACGAGGTGAAGATGCGTCTGGCTGCCCAGCCAGAACAGGCGGTGGTGATTGCCGCCGACAAGAGCGTGCGTTACGAGGAAGTGATGAACGTCATGTCCATCCTCAAAGACGGCAACATCCGCAAGGTGGGGTTGCTGACCCAGAGCAAGACGCCATGACGGCTGCGGCCTACCGCGAACCCTATCGTGCCCAGGCGGGGGTGCTGGCGTTGCTGGTGCACGCGGCCTTCTTTACGTTCCTGTATTTTGGTGTCAGTTGGCAAACCTTTCAGGTGGAAAGCATGAGTGTCGAGCTGTGGGATGGGCTGCCGGTTCCGGCGGCTACGGGCGCTGAAGCTGCGCCCCCTCCCCCTCCCCAACCAATTGCGCCCCAGCCGGTGGAAGCCGCACCGGTTCCGGCGGAGGTCAAGCCAGACATCGTGTTGCCAGACAAGCAAAAACCCGCCAGTCGCCCGCCGCCCAAAGTCGCCAGCAAACCGGTCGAGCCGACGCGTAAACCGTCCCTGCTGGAGCGTTATGGTATTGGGAGTAGCGACGGCGGGGCTGCGTCAGGGAATGGACGGGGTGCCGGCCAAGTGCAAGCAGAAGTTGCCCGCGAGCGTGCGGGCCGCTTGTCCGCCACGCAGAAAATCATTGCTGAATATGTCGCACGCATCCGGGCCAAGATCAAAGGCAACGTGATTGTGCCGCCGGATGTGCCGGTGAATGCGCTGGTGCGTTTCAGCGTGACAGTTTTGCCGGATGGCACGGTGATGAGTGCACGCTTGACGCAGAGCAGCACCTTCCCGGCCTATGACGTAGCAGTCGAGCGCGCCATCCTCAAGTCGCAGCCGTTGCCGCTGCCGCAGGATCCCGATCTGTTTAATAATTTCCGCGAGTTGCGTTTATGTTTCAGTCCGTTCAGGGAGGATTTATGTCGTTGAGTTTGTTGCGTTGTGTATGGCTGGGGCTGTTGTGGCTGTACTTGGGCAATGCCCAGGCTGCGCTGGAGATTGAAATCATCGGCGCTGGCGAAAAGCAGATTCCCGTGGCGATTGCGCCTTTTGCCGGAGATGTTGGCCTGAGCGGTGAACTGAATCAAGTCATCATGGATGATTTGCAGCGCAGTGGTTTGTTCCGACTGGTGGATGCCAGTGCTGAAAAAGCCCAGCGTCCCAGTGAAATCCGCCATGCGGCCTGGGTGGGACGCGGCGCAGAAGCGCTGGCGGTGGGCACGGTCACGACATTGCCGGATGGGCGTTTTGAGGCGCGTTATTTTCTGGTGGATATGGTGAAGCACGAGGTGTTGTTGGGCGAAGCGCTGGCGACCAAGCCGGAACAAGTGCGCCTGATTGGTCACAACATCGCAGATGCGATTTACGAAAAACTCACCGGCAGCAAAGGCGTATTCAGCAGCCACATGGCGTATGTCAATCGCCAGGGCGGTTTTTTCCGCCTGTTAGTGGCGGACAGCGATGGTTACAATGAGCAGGTGGTGCTGTCGGGCAATGAGCCCATCATGTCCCCGGCCTGGTCACCCGATGGCAAGCGTCTGGCCTATGTCAGCTTTGAAAATGGCCATGCGGCGGTGTATGTGCAGTCGCTGGACAGTGGCAAGCGGCGTTTGGTGGCAGACTTCAAGGGCAGCAACAGCGCACCAACCTGGGCGCCGGATGGCAACACCCTGGCGGTGGTGCTGACCCGCGATGGCAATTCGGAAATTTATTTGATGAGCGCGGAGGGCGGCAATATTCGACGTTTGACCTACAGCAATGGGATTGATACCGAGCCCTGCTTTTCCCCGGACGGTCAGTCGCTGCTGTTTACTTCCGACCGGGGCGGCAGTGCGCAAATTTATCGGATGAGTGTTGAGGGGGGCAGTGCGCAGCGGCAGACCTTTGGGGAAGGTACCAATTTTTCGCCGCGCTATAGTCCAGACGGCAATAGTTTTGTGTTTGCCCACCGCGCCAATGGTCGTTTTTACATTGCCACACAAGATTTCCAATCGGGACAAATGACCTTGCTCACCGACGGTGGCTGGGAGAAAAAACCCAGCTTTGCCCCGAATGGAAAGCTCATCCTGTTCGCAAGCGAAGCACGTGGTCGTGGTATATTAGCGACCGTTTCCAGCGATGGTCGCGTTAAGCAACAAATGTTCACGCAAAGCGGTGACGCGCGTGAACCTGTGTGGGAAACCCGCCCTTAATCAACCTGTAAAGGAGTATCGACATGAAAAAAATTCTGATCAGCGGCCTGTTGGCGTCTTTGTTGGCCGCTTGTGCTGCACCGGCTCCCAAGCCTCCCGTAGACAACACTGCCGCCGAAGAAGCTGCCCGTAAGGCCGCCGCCGAAGAAGCTGCCCGCAAGGCCGCTGAAGAAGCCGCACGCAAGAAGGCTGAAGACGAAGCCGCTGCCCGCAAGAAGGCTGAAGACGAAGCCGCAGCCCGCAATCGTCTGCCTAACGCGGCCACCAGCGTGTACTACCCATTTGACGTGGATGTGGTGCAGGACGCCGACAAGGTGGCCGTGGAAGCCCATGGCAAGTTCTTGTCCAGCCATGCTGAACGCAAAATGCGTGTGGAAGGCAATGCCGATGAACGCGGCAGCAACGAATATAATCTGGCGCTGGGTCAACGCCGCGCCGATGGCGTGAAGAAGATGCTGGAACTGGGTGGCGCCAAGGCGGATCAAGTGGAAGCAGCCAGCTTGGGTGAAGAAAAGCCCAAGGCTACCGGCCACGATGAAGAATCTTGGAAGCAAAATCGTCGTTCCGACATGATCTACAAGTAATTGCCATGCTAAAACGCGCCCTGATTGTATTGGCACTGTTTAGCGTCAGCCCCGCTCAGGCGGGGCTGTTTTCTGATGATGAGGCCCGCAAGCAGATTCAGGTTGTTCAGGAACGTGTGGACAAGCTGGACGCGGACGAGCAGGAACATTTCAAACAGTCCACCCAGTCTATTCTGGATTTGCAGACTCAAATTGATACGTTGACGGCAGAAAACCGCAGTTTGCGTGGCCAGAATGAAGAGTTGCAAAACGGCTTGCAGCGTGCCGAAAAACGCGAAAAGGATTTTTATCTGGATCTGGATACGCGCTTGCGTCGTCTGGAGTCTTCCGCTGCCCCTGTGGGCAGTCAAGTGAATGATGGCGGTGCGCGCGTAGTCGGCGATGCTGGCCAGGACAATGCGGCAGGTTTTGATCCAGCGCAGGAAAATCGCGCACTGGAAAACGGTTTTGCCTTCCTGAAAGCCCAGAACTACACCAATGCGGCGAATGCCTTTAAAAACTTTATCACCCGTTATCCTGAGTCGGTGCAAATTCCCAACGCCATTTTCGGCTTGGGCAATGCTTATTACGGTGCCCAGAATTACAAGGATGCCATGATGGTGTACCAGAATTTTCTCAAGGATTACCCGACATCGCCACGCGGTGCGGAGGTGATGTTGAATCTGGCGGGTTGTCAGTCCAACTTGAAACAAGATAAGCAAGCGACCAAGACCTTGAAGCAGCTCGTGAGCAAATATCCCAAGAGCAGTGCTGCCGTGCGCGCCAAACGCCTGCTGTCAGGCAATTAGGCTATGACCAGTGGTACCGGTATGCTGCTGTCGTTGCGCATCAGCGAAATTTTTTATTCCCTGCAAGGGGAAACCAGTCGTATGGGCTTGCCGACGGTGTTTGTGCGTCTGACGGGCTGCCCATTGCGTTGCGTGTATTGCGATACCGCGCATGCCTTTTCCGGTGGTAGCAGCCAAACCTTGGTGGATATTTTGCGTCAGGTGGCCGCCTTCCCGACGCGCTACGTGACGGTGACTGGCGGTGAGCCGCTGGCACAAAAAAACTGCCTGCCTTTGCTGACGGCGCTGTGTGATGCCGGTTATCAGGTGTCGCTGGAAACCAGCGGTGCGCTGGACATCAGTGGCGTTGACCCGCGTGTCATGTGTGTGCTGGACATCAAAACGCCTGGTTCTGCGGAAGAAAGCAAAAACCGTTGGGAGAACCTGCCGCTGTTGACGGCGCACGATGAAGTGAAATTCGTGTTGTGTGACGAGACCGACTATCACTGGGCCAAGCAGGTATTGACACAGCATGCCCTGAGCGAACGCTGTGATGTGTTGTTCTCGCCGGTACAGGGTCAACTTAGCCCCACCGATTTGGCGGATTGGATCGTGCGTGATGGTCTGCCGGTGCGTATGCAGGTGCAGTTGCACAAGGTGCTGTGGGGCAACGCTATCGGGAAGTAAACATGAAAAACGCCGTTGTATTGTTGTCTGGTGGACTGGATTCCGCCACGGTGCTGGCCATGGCGCGGGCACAAGACTTTCGTTGTTATGCCCTGAGCGTAGATTACGGTCAGCGCCACCACGCCGAACTGGCCGCCGCCGAGCGCGTGGCGCGCAGTTTGGGCGCGGTGGAACATCGTGTGCTGAACATTGATTTGACCGGCTTCGGCGGCTCGGCGCTGACCGATCGCAACATCGCCGTGCCGCAACAACAAACCAGCGGCATCCCCCTCACCTACGTCCCGGCGCGCAACACCATTATGCTGTCCATGGCCCTGGCTTGGGCGGAAGTGCTGCAAGCGCGGGATATTTTCATCGGCGTGAATGCGGTGGATTATTCCGGCTACCCGGATTGCCGCCCGGAATACGTGCAAGCCTTCGAGCGCATGGCCAACCTGGCCACCAAGGCGGCGGTGGAAGGTCATTCACTCACCGTACACGCCCCACTGCAATACCTGTCCAAGGCGGACATCATCCAGGCCGGGGTGGCGCTGGGCGTGGATTACGGGCAAACCGTGTCCTGTTATCAGGCGGATTTGCAAGGCCGCGCCTGCGGCTGCTGCGACTCCTGTCGCTTGCGCCGGGCGGGATTTGAAGCGGCGGGTGTGGCCGATCCCACACCCTATCTGGCGTAGCTTGGCTTACTTGCTTGTCGGGGCAGAGGCGGGTGCCGAGCTGTTTTTCTGCGCGGACTGCTGTGTGGCCATTTGTGCCTGCACCTGAGCTTGTAGACGTGCTTGCATGAAACCGATAATTTCCTGAATCACCAAAAAACCATCCTTGTTGACGTCAATCTGGTCAAAGTATTTGGCGAGCTTGGGCAAGCTCTTGGCTTCTTCCCGCGATAGCTTCCCATCCTTGTTTTTGTCGGCTTTTTCCAGTGTTTGGCTGAAACGTTTGTTGGCTTCACGAATGGCTTCGTTGGTCTTGACTTGTGCGTCCCAGATTTCCGTTTTGCTTAAAAAGCCGTCTTTGTTGTGATCAACGGCATCAAAATTGGCCGCCAGATTGGGGGCTTTCTGCGCAGCTTCTTCCTTGCTGATTTTGCCGTCGCCATTGCTGTCAATGCCGTTGAAAGCCTGCTCGAAGCGGGCTTTCAACTCGGCTTGTTGGGGATCGTCGCCCGTGGGGGCGGCGGGTTTGGCGGCCAGTGCCGGGCCGGTCAGCAACAGCAGGGAAAGTAATAGCCAGGAAGGTTTCATGTTGGAGCGTCCTTTTTAGGATGAAGAAAGGGAGTAATGGCGTGAATGCGCGCACGTGCCAGACAATTTGGGATCGAGTCGCAGCCGCGTAATGCCCCGGCCTCAAACTGACGGGCGATGTCGCCGCCATCCACTTGGCGGGCAATCTCCAGCAGCTTCAGCAAGTAGGCGGCCTGCGGGTAGTCGGTGTGCTCAAAATCCTTGCGACCACGGGCATCCGAGGCACAGGCGTTGAGCACTTCCACGAAGCGCTCTGGTTTGCGCCAGGCATCCGTGAGCTGGAAAAATTTGACGATGGTGTCCGGGCGCAGATTGAAAGCGGCGTGAAAATTACCGTGGTAGCGCGCCACCAGCAGCGCCAAATCGCGGCATTCGGTGGGCACGCGCAGACGTGCGCTGAGTTTTTTCACCAGATGGTAGCCGCGCTCTTCGTGGCCGATGTGGCGCGGCAAAATGTCTTTGGGGGTGGTGGCCTTGCCCAAATCGTGCATCAGCGCGGCGAAGCGCGTCGGCAGGGCATAGCCGTGACGGGCGGCGTCATCAATCACCATCAGGGTGTGAATGCCACAGTCGATTTCCGGGTGATATTTCGGCGGTTGCGGCACGCCGAACAAGCCGTCGATTTCTGGCAGCAACTTGGCCAGCGCGCCGCAATCACGTAGCACGCTGAAAAAGCGCGACGGCTGCGCTTCCATGATGCCGCGTGACAATTCCTGCCACACCCGTTCCGGTACCAGCGCATCCACCTCGCCGTTGTCCACCATGTCGCGCATCAGCGCCAGTGTTTCCGGGGCGATTTGAAAGTTAAAGCGGGCGGCAAAACGCGCCCCGCGCAAAATGCGCACCGGGTCTTCGCGGAAGGCCTCGCTGACATGGCGCAGCACCCCGGCGCGCAAATCGGTCTGGCCGCCGTAAGGGTCGATCAGCGTGCCGTCAGCCGCTTGGGCCATGGCGTTGATGGTAAAGTCACGGCGCAGCAAATCCTGCTCCAGTGTGACATCCGGCGCGGCGTGCACGGCAAAGCCCTGATAGCCGGGCGCAGTTTTGCGCTCGGTGCGGGCCAGGGCATATTCCTCGTGGCTTGTGGGATGCAGGAATACCGGAAAATCCTTGCCCACCGGGCGATAGCCCTCGGCCAGCATGCTTTCTGGCGTACTGCCGACCACCACCCAATCGCGGTCGCACACCGGCAGGTTCAGCAGCGCATCACGCACTGCGCCGCCGACACAGTAGATTTCGGCTTTATTTTTCATCGGGTACCGCTCGTTGATTGTCCGGGTTTTTCGCAGCGATGATGCCCAAGCGGCTGCGCAGTGAGCGCCATGGGCCACCAAACTGGATGGCGTAGAACTGGGTGTTGCTCATGACTTTTTTCACATAGTCACGGGTTTCTTCAAACGGAATGGTTTCCGCATAGATGGCCCCTTCCAGCGGCTGGTCACCGCGCCAGCGCCGCGCTCGTCCCGGCCCGGCGTTATAAGCGGCGGCAGCCAGTACTGGATTGTTGTCAAAGGTGGACAGGATGTTGCGCATGTAGAAGGTGCCCATCTTCAGATTGACATCGACATTGCCCAGCATGCTGTCGCGGTAGTTGCTCCAACCCATTTTGCGGGCAATCCAGCGCGCGGTGGCGGGCATGATTTGCATCAGGCCGGTGGCTCCGACGTTGGAGCGCGCCACGTTGGCAAAGCGACTTTCCTGGCGCATCAAGCCATACACCCAGGCGTCGTCGAGATGGTTGTCCTGAAGGTAGGATTCCAGTTCGTCGCGGTAGGGCGCCGGAAAGCGCAGGCTGAAATCATGGCTGCTGACGGTTTTGTCCGCTGCGCCAATCGAGCGGTCGTACATTTCGTTGCGGCGGGCAAATTCGGCGGCATTCAGCAATTCATTGTCGTTAAACGTGCGGATGGCCCACGCCCACTCCTTGGTGGCTTCACCACGCAAACCGATGCGGTACAAGGCCACGGTGCGACGCACGCCGGGCATGGCGGCAATGCGCTCGATGATTTGTCGGTTTGGCTGAAAAACCGTGCGGACATTGCCAATCACACTGTTTTTACTGATTTCTTCGTTCGCCAGTTGACCATAGAAGCTGAACTCGTTGCTGAGTGGTGCCAGCAATTTCATCGCCTCGTTCGATTTTCCCAGCGCCAGCAGTGCCCGACCTTTCCAATAGCGCCATGTGCTTTCCTGTTGTTGCAGGTCGTCCATCATGTTGATGCTGGTCAGCACTTCCTGCCAGTTGGTTTCGCGCAGTGCGGCGCGGGTGCGCCAAGCCAGTTGTTCATCGCTGAGATCGCTACCGGCCTGTTTGTACCATTTCAAGGCCGAAGCATGCTGCTTGCGCACGCCTTCGTAGCCCAGCCAGCCGTAGAAATACTGCCGTTCTTCGTGGCTGAAGGGCGCTGGATCCCAGTAGCTGAGGGCCTGATCGGGCGATTGTTTGGCAATGCGTTGCAGGGCAAACAATTGCAGCGCCCGTGCGCCTTCGTTGTGACTGCGGCTGTGATTGATGAAACGCACCGGATTTTTGGCGGCGGCCTCCAGTTCACTCACGGGGGCGCGCCGTTCCGGCGACAGGCGTTCCAAAATGCGACGTGCCACGCCGAGATTGTTGCTTTCCAGCGCCAGTTTGTAGCGTTTCCAGGCATCTTCCTCGCTGATGACGCCGGCATTCAGCGCGGCTTCAAAGAGTGGGTTGCAGCTACTCGGCATGTCCCGACCGGTGAACCACAGGCCGCGCGCCTCGCGCATGGCTTCTTTGGGTTGGGTTTGGGCGCGGGCTTGCAGCGCATAGCATTGCAGCTCATTGTCGCTGTTGACGACCTTGCGAAACTCGCCGTTAAACAAGCTCCACTTTTGCTGTTTGCCCAGTGATTTCAGCCACTCCACCCGCAGTTTGTCCTGAAGCGGGCTGTCCTCGCTGCGTGCCAGAAAGCGCAAGACTTGGTTTGGTTCGGTATTGTCCAGTGCCAGGCTCAACTGATAGTACTGCACATACAGGTTGAGTTCGTGGTCGCGTAATTGATGGGCGTAGCTATCCAGCCGTTTGGCATTGCCCTGTTTGTAGGCATCGCGTGCCGCCAGAAAGGTGTCATCCTGGTCGGCGAGGGCGGGCAGGGAAAGCAGGGTAAACAGCAGAATCAGCAATTTCATCGGCAGGCAGGCGGTGGATTGGAAAGAGGGGGCAGCCCTTATTTTACCTGACTGCGCTCAATACGGATGCCTACCATTTTGCATTGGCGAATGGCGTGCAGCTTGGCGACACTGACCCGCACCCAGGGTGCATTGAAATCATTGAGCACAATCTCGGCAATACACTCCGCCAAGGCTTCCAGCAAACCGAAGTGGCCCTCGCTCAAGACACGTTGGATATGTTTGACGACCTCGGCATAATCCAGCGCATCCTGTATGTCATCGCTGCGGCAGGCGCGGCTATTGGGCATGGCAATTTCCAAGTCCAGTTGCAGTGTTTGTGGAATGGCTTTTTCGCGTTCGTATATGCCGATCAACGTGGTGACGTTGAGTTCTCGAATAAAAATGATGTCCATGATGCGGAAGAAAGGGGTGTGCCGAGAATCCTCAGCGATGGGTGAGCGCTTTCGCGTAAAATTGTCGTCCTTTGAATTTTAAGGTATTCCCGATGTTGACCATAGCGTTTGTTATTGTAGCGGCCTACTTGTTGGGCTCCATTCCCTTTGCCGTGGTGGCCAGCAAGCTGTTCAACCTGCCCGACCCACGTACTTACGGCTCCGGTAATCCGGGTGCGACCAATGTGTTGCGTACCGGCAAAAAAGCCGCCGCCGTGCTGACGCTGGTCGGCGATGCGGCCAAAGGCTGGTTGCCAGTTTATTTGGCCATCAAGTTTTTCATGCTCAGCAATCTCCTGATTGCCGTGGTGGCGCTGGTGGTGTTTCTGGGGCACTTGTTTCCGATATTTTTGCGCTTCAAGGGCGGCAAGGGGGTGGCGACCGCATTGGGTGTGTTGCTGGCGTTGAATGTCTGGATTGGCCTGAGTGCGCTGGGAACCTGGTTGTTGGTAGCGCTGGTCTTCCGTTTGTCGTCCTTGTCCGCACTGGCCGCCGCCGTGGCCACGCCGCTGTATGTTTTTCTGCTGGGTTCGCCGCTGGAGTGGCTGGCGGCCTCGTTGCTGATTACCGTGCTGCTGGTGTATCGCCACAAGGGCAACATCCGCAACCTGCTGGATGGTAAGGAAAGCAAAATCGGCCAGAAGAAACCCGCAGCGTAATTTGCCACCGCGATGGGCGCTTACTGCAAATTTAGCTTGACAGAATGCAGCTAAGGCATTGTAATTGCGCGTTTTAAGACTTACCGAGGACTTTTGAAATGAAACGCACTTATCAACCTTCCGTCACCAAAAGAAAACGTACCCATGGCTTTCTGGTTCGCATGAAGACCCGTGGCGGTCGTGCTGTGATTGCTGCTCGTCGTGCCCGGGGCCGTGCAAGACTCGCCGTCTAAGTCTTCGTATCGTTTCACGGCGGGGCAGCGCATTGCGCGCCGCGCGGGTTTTAGGCATTGCCTGAATGGAAAACAGCTTGCGAATCGACATTTCAAGCTGTTTTTTGTTGCCAACACGCAAGCGCATGCCCAGTTGGGCATTATCGCCAGCAAGCGCCATTTTCCGACCGCTGTGAGTCGAAACGGGCATAAACGCATGATTCGAGAGGCCTTTCGTTCGCATGCGCTGCGTATGCAGCCGCTGGACGTGGTGGTCATGGTGCGCCGTGTGGCAGTCGAGGAGACTGCTGCGCGGCGTGTTGCTTTGTTGACGCTGTTCGATCAGTTGCACACGCAATGCGCTACCTGTTGATCAAGCTGATACGTGGCTACCAATATCTGATTAGCCCGTTGAGTCCCCCCTGCTGTCGTTTTGTGCCGACATGTTCGCAATATGCCATGGAGGCGGTGGAGCGACATGGGGTGCTGAAAGGCAGTTGGCTGGGCATGAAACGCATACTTCGCTGTAATCCCTGGGGAGCCGGGGGCTACGATCCGGTTCCATAACTTCAAACAGGTCATCATGAATTTACATAGACTGCTCCTGCTGGTTACTTTTTTCCTGTCGTTGGTCATGGTGTGGGATGGCTGGCAAAGATACCAGCACCCCGAATTGGCGCGTATCGAACATGTGAAAAAAGTGGATGGCGGCGATGTGCCTACCAGTCACCTCAAGGCACCCGGTGCCGCAGCCCTGCCTCAAGCGGCTTCTGCCGTGGCTTCGGGCGAAGTGATTCGCGTCAAGACCGACACCTTGAATGTGGAAATCAACACCTTGGGTGGCGACATCCAGCGTTTGGATTTCCTCAAGCATCCCGATGGCGAGGACAAGAGCAAGCCGTTCAACTTGTTTAAGCGTGGCATCGGCTCGCATCAATACGCCGCCCAAAGCGGCTTGCTGGGGGCTGGGCTGCCCAACCACAACACGCCGTTTGCCGTGGAAAAGCGCGACTACGATCTGGGCAATGCCGAGCAGTTGCAAGTGCGCCTGCAAGCGCCGTCCATGAATGGCCTGAATGTCGTCAAGGTGCTGACCTTCAAGAAAGGGAGCTATCTGATCGACGTGGCTTATGAAGTGCAAAACACCGGCACCACGCCACTGACCACTTCCGCCTACTTCCAGTTGGTGCGTGATGGTGAAGCCCCCGCCGGGGGTTCCAAGTTTGTACCCACCTATACGGGTGCTGCGGTCTATACCGACAAGGAAAAATTCCAGAAGGTGGATTTTGCCAACATCGACAAGGGCAAGGTCGAGTATCCACGTGAAAGCAACGACGGCTGGATCGGCTTGGTACAGCACTATTTTGTCGCCGCCTGGCTGCCCAAGGGCAACAGCCCGCGTGAATTTTTCACTCGCAAGCTGGACAGCGGTCTGTACTCGGTCGGTGCGGTCGTGCCTATGGCCTCCATCGCGCCCGGCGCAAAAGGTCAGGTGAGCATGCCGCTGTATGCCGGCCCGGCACAATCCAATCTGGATAAGGTCGCGCCCGGTCTGGGCTTGACCGTGGACTACGGTTGGCTGACCGTGATTGCCGCGCCGATTTTCTGGGTGATGACGATGTTGCACAGTGTGGTCGGCAACTGGGGCGTAGCGATTATCGTTTTGACCATTCTGATCAAACTGGCCTTCTTCCCGCTGTCCGCCGCCAGCTATCGCTCCATGGCGAAAATGCGCGTGGTTGCGCCCAAGCTGGAAGAAATCAAGCGCAAGTACAGCGACGACCGCGAAAAGCTGAACAAGGCCATGATGGAGTTGTACACCACCGAGAAAATCAATCCGCTGGGTGGCTGCTTGCCCATGCTGATTCAAATTCCGGTGTTCATCGCCCTGTATTGGTCGATTCTGGAAAGCGTGGAAATCCGCTACGCACCGTTCTTCGGCTGGATTACCGACCTGTCGGCAGCGGATCCTTACTACGTGTTGCCGCTGATTATGGCCGCCAGCATGATTATTCAGACTCGCTTGAACCCCACGCCGCCGGATCCCATGCAGGCCAAGATGATGCAAATCATGCCGGTGATTTTCGCCGTGGTGTTCTTCTTCTTCCCGGCTGGGCTGGTGCTGTACTCCATCGTGAACAACGTGCTGTCCATCGCGCAGCAAGGCTACATCAACCGCAAGCTGGAGGCGGAAGGGCTTGGCCACAAACGCTGATACCATCGCCGCGATTGCCACGGCCCAAGGCCGTGGTGGCGTCGGCATCGTGCGCATCTCCGGCCCGCTTGCGGGCCGGATTGCCATGGAGCTGCTGGGCACGTGTCCCAAGCCGCGCCACGCCCACTATTGCGACTTCAACGACGCCGACGGCACGCCGCTGGATCAGGGCATTGCGCTGTACTTCGTCGCGCCGCATTCCTACACCGGCGAGGACGTGCTGGAGTTGCAGGGCCACGGTGGCACGGCGGTGTTGCAACTGCTGCTGCAACGCTGTTTGACCCTCGGAGCACGGCTGGCGCAAGCCGGAGAATTCACCCAACGCGCCTACCTCAACAACAAACTCGATCTGGCACAGGCCGAAGGCGTGGCCGATTTGATTGCCGCCACCACCGCCGAAGCCGCCCGCAGCGCCATGCGCTCTTTGCACGGCGACTTTTCGGCGGCGGTGCACCAACTGGTGGATGGGTTAATCAACCTGCGCATGCTGACCGAAGCCATGCTGGACTTCCCGGAAGAGGAAATCGACCAACTGGACGTGGAACGCCGCGAGCGACAATTGCGCGCCCTGCAAGCGCAGTTGCAGCGCACGCTGGACACCGCCCGCCAAGGCAGTCTACTGCGCGAAGGCGCGCATATCGCGCTGGTCGGCCAGCCCAACGTCGGCAAATCCAGCCTACTCAACCGCTTGGCCGGGGAAGAAGTCGCGCTGGTCAGTGACATCCCCGGCACCACCCGCGACGTGATTCGGCAGATGATTCAAATTCGGGGCGTGCCGCTGCACATCCTCGACACCGCCGGGCTGCGCCAATCCGACGACACCGTGGAAAACCTCGGCATCGCCCGCACCTACCAAACCCTGCAACGCGCCGACTTGATTCTGCTGCTGCGCGAGGCACACAGCGAGCACAGCGCCGAAGACCAGCGCATTCTGGCCGCCCTGCCGCAGCACATCCCGCACCTGTTGGTGTTGAACAAAGCCGACCTGCTGTCCGATGCGCCCATCAGCCACGACGACGTGGTATATGTCTCCGCCCGCACCGGCAGCGGCATCGACACCCTGCGCGACAAACTACTGGCCAGCATCGGCTACCGCCAGCAGGAAAGCGGCATCTTCATGGCCCGTGAACGCCACCTCACCGCGCTGTCCCTGGCGCAAGAACACCTCAGTCTCGCCAGCAACGTCCTGCCACAACCCGAACTTTTCGCCGAAGAACTCCGCCTCGCCCAACACGCCCTGAACAGCATCACCGGCGAATTCACCGCCGACGACTTGCTGGGCGAAATTTTTAGTCGGTTTTGTATTGGCAAATGAGGATGTTGTCGTGGAATTGGCTGTAAAAGCATCGTGATGCCTCGACTTCCTGCCAAATAGCCAGTCAGCCCGTAGGTGCGAATTCATTCGCACGACTTTGCAATTAAAGGAAAACGTGCGAATTTGTCGCACCTACGCTACCGCCTGCCACAGCATTTTCCCCGCCAATATGACCAGAAAACCGGCAAAGGCGCGGCGTAGCGGTTTGACGGGCAGGCGGTGGGCGGCTTTGGCTCCTAACGGGGCGGTGACGGGGCTGCCGAGCAGCAGCATGCCGAGAGCGGGCAGGTAGAGGTAGCCCAGGGTGTGGGCGGGCAGGCCGGGGTGGTGCAGGCCGAGGACGATGTAGCCTGCGGTGCCGCCGATGGCGATCGGGATGCCTAGCGCGGCGGAGGTGCCGATGGCTTGGCGCAGCGGCACGTTGTGGTACAGCATGAACGGCACGCTGAGGGTGCCGCCACCCACCGACACCAGACTGCTAATCGCGCCGATGCCGCTGCCGACGGCCAGCAGCGCAGCGCGTCCCGGCAAGGTGCGCGTCGGGGCCGGTTTGAATTCCAGCGCCATTTGCAGCGCGACGTAGCTCATAAACAGGGCGAAAAAGCCGCTCAGGTAGTGGGCGGGGATGTGGCCCGCCAGCCAGGTGCCCAACACGGTGCCCAGCAACAAACCGGGCGTCACGCCGCGCACCACGCTGAAATTCACCGCGCCGTGCTGGTGATGGGTGCGGGCGCTGCTGCTGGCGGTGAACAAAATCGTTGCCATCGAGGTGCCCAGCGCCAGATGCAGCGGCTCGGCCAATCCTTGTGCGGCGAACAGCCAGCTCAACAGCGGCACGAACAACAGTCCGCCGCCGATGCCGAACAGCCCGGCCAAAAAGCCGGTAAACGCCCCCAGCGCCAGATACGCCGCCAGCCAGCCCATGCTCTACTCGTCGAGTTTTTGCAGGATGAACTGCCACTCCGCCGGATCGACCGGGGTAATCGACAAGCGGTTGCCGCGCTGCAAGGTGCGCATGTTGAACAGCTCAGGATAGCTGCGCATCTCGGCGATTTTCATCAAGCGCGTCTTGCGCAGCAGTTGTACATCCACATTGAACCAGCGCGGCTGCATCAGCGTGGCCTTGGGTTCGTAATACTTGCTGTTGGGCTGGAACTGCGTCGCGTCGGGATAGGCCACGCTGGCCACCCGCGCCACGCCGGTAAT
>DHYQ01000103.1:22986-39136 GCA_002414205.1 Gallionellaceae bacterium UBA5126
TTGCGCGCCTGATAATTGCGCACCCCATACCACGCCACCGTCTGCTGCGGCATCCCGGCCAGATCATCCACACTGACATCCTCCGGCTCCGACTTCATCAACCAATAACGCATCACACACCTCGCACAAAAATCAAACCGGGCGCGAAACTAACAGGCCGGGGCGGGGGCGTCAATTTGCATGTGATAGCGGATTGGAATGGGATGTCCCCGATAAATGGGCCAGCATGCTTTGCGCCAGACGCTGACAAGATTCATCCGTCAGATGTCCCATCAAACAGATTTGCAGCAAGTTGCGTGCTAACAGGTATTCGCTGTTGTAGCTGAGCAGTAGTCCCTGTTGCTCCATGGCACGTCCCAGTTGGCGTGCTGACAGGTTTTCCGGCAGGCGCAAGGTAATGATGGCCGACGCGGCATGTGCCTCAGCTACAAAATTGTGCAGCCCGATGCTCGCCAGCGCTGCCAGCAGCCATGCCCGCTGACGGGCAATGTCGATCAGACGTTGCGGCAGATTAAGTTCTTGTAGTGCTTGGTGCAGGGCGGCCAGCAGGTTGGAGGGTTGGGTGAAGGGCACGCTGTCTTTTGTTTGGTAGTAGCCCAAATCCAGATAGCGGGGCAATTGCGGGTCGCTGGTGACACGGGCGTTGTAGAACACCAGACTGAGGCCGGCGATGGCCGCCATGCCCTTGTTGCTCACGCCGCTGGCCAGAAATACGTCTGACAAATCCACCTCCGCGACTCCCAGCGAGCTGATGCAATCCAGTGCCAATTTGAGGTCGTGGCGTTTGCACAACGCCTGCAATGCCGCTAAGTCGTTCAGCATCCCGGTGGAGGTTTCGCAATGGACGCACCACAGCCAGCCGATTTCCGCTTTGTTTTCTAGTTGCTGCTCAATGGCGGCCAGATCGAAGGGTTGCCCCCAAGGCTGGGCATGCAGCACATAGTCCAGGCCCATGCGGCGGGCATGTTCGACCAGCCGCTCGCCGAATTCGCCATTGCACAGCAGCAAGCCTTTTTGTGACAAGCGGTGCAATTGGGCCGCCACGACATCATTGGCTAAGGTACCGCTGCCCACCAGAATCTGTACCCCGCGAGCGCCCGTCAGGACTTGCAATCGGGCTTGTGTGTCCGCCAGCAGATGTTGATAGGCAGCGCTGCGATGGGAAATGGCCGGTGCCGCCAGCGCCTGCATGACCGCCGGGCTGATTTCCACCGGGCCGGGCAAAAAGCTGATGGTGCGGGTGGCATCGCCATGCAGCTTGGTCAGCAAGGGTTGTACGGCTGCCAGCGTCAGGTACATGGGTTGATACAAGGCATCTTTCGTACCTACTGGCTCGGAAAAGGGCACGAAGCCGATATGCTGATACAAACGGGTCTGGCGCAGCGTGCCGGAAATCACAGCCATGGTGTAACCGGCACGGATACATTGCTGAGCGGCGAACAGCAGCAAGCCGGTAAACAGGTTGCTCTTGCGGTAAGCGGGCAAAATCGACAACAGGCGAATTTCGCACAGTTGTTGGTTGGCAGGTAGCCAACTGTCCAGATTGGGAACTTTTTCATCCAGCGAAAAAGGCCGCTGGCCACGGACAGCCAGCATGCCCACCAGTTGCTGCCCGACCAAGCAGATGCAGTACTGATTCTCGGCATGAAATTTGTCGATACGGCGCTTTTCCGTATTGGTCGGGTGTTGCGGGATTTCTTCGACAAAGGTCTGATAATTGAGCTGATGAATTTGCTCAAACTCTTCGGGTTGAGACGCAATCTTGAAAGTGAAAGTGGCATCGCTCATGGTGTGTGGCTGGGACGGGTGGAGAAAAGGGACTGGCGGAAATTCTCGCGGTGTGCGCTGAGTACCAGCAGCAGCGCGAAGCTGTAGCCGCAAAATTCCAGCGTTTGAAAAGATGGTTGGTGGAGCATTTCCAGTGCCAGTAGCGCTGGGCTGCACAGCAAGGTCAGCAATCCGGCGTTGGGCCGGGTGTATGGCAGGGCAATGAACAATAACGCTAGTCCACAAGCCGCCGCCAATAACCATGGCTTAAGCAACAACAGCCCACCCAGTAAGGTGGCCAGTCCTTTTCCGCCCCGGAAATTCAGTTGCAGTGGCCAGATGTGACCGATGATGGCCGCGCACAGGGCGGCGATGCTTTCCCAGTTTCCCCCTAGTTGCTGTGTGAGCCAAATTGCCAGTGCCCCTTTTCCGGCATCCCCCAGCAAGGTGATGGCAAAACCGCGTTTACCCAGCACGCGTCCTGCATTGCGACTACCGGCATTGCCACTGGCGTGGTCGCGGATGTCTTGTTTGGTCAGCATTTTGACCAAATAGTAGCCCGTGTTGAGGCAGCCCAGAAAATAGGACAGCAGGCATATCAGCGAGAGAACCAGCCAAGTTGGATGAGGTGACAGCATCACGCCGGTTGGAGAAAGCACCGAATTGTTGACATGAAATCATCCAGATAGGTGAACCGTAATTTCCGGTGAATGGGCGAACTTGACGGGTGCGGTGATTGGCAACCCCACCCTTGTGGGCGTGCACGATAGCGCAGCCATTACCTGTTTTGCCACGAGTGTCTTGCGCGCGGAGCGAATATAGTGATTTGCGGCTGAACCGGCAAGCTGGATTTCAGTATTGCGCTGTCCGCCGCTTGTATGCGCCTAGCTTTCCCACGGAAACGACGGCAGGTTGTGTACGGCTTCGACCAAGGCCCGGTTCCAGGCTTCGGCGAGTTGTTTGGCGAAGGGGTCGTCTTCTTCCAGCAGCATGCGGCGCTCGAAGTTGAGGCTGTCGCGGGCATACACCAGCAGGTCGATGGGGGGGCCGACGGTGAGGTTGCTGCGGGTGGTGGAGTTGATGGAGACCAGGGCGCAGCGGGCGGCATCGACTAGGGCCGTGTCGCGGCGGATGAGGCGGTCGAGGATGGGTTTGCCGTATTTGATTTCGCCGATTTGCAAGAAGGGGTGGGCGTTGGATTCGTGGATGTAGTTGCCCTGCGGGTAAATCAGCAGGGTTTCCGGGCGGGCGCTGCCGATTTGTCCGCCCAGGATGAAGGTGGCTTCAAAGTTGGTGTGGGCCATGTCGCGTGCCATGTGCTGTTTCTGGATGGCGGTGCTGATGCTGGCGACATAATCCGCCGCGCCGAGTAGCGTCGGCACACTGTACAGGTTGACCGGGGCCTGCTGTTCGATGTCGTAGCGTAATTGTTTGACCACCGCCTGCGTGGTGCCGAGGTTGCCGGCAGACAGCAGGGCGAACACCCGCTCGCCCGGCCAGGTGAAGGTGTGGGTTTTCTGGTAAATGGAAATGTTGTCAAAACCGGCGTTGGTGCGCGAATCAGAGCAGAACACCAAACCTTGATCCGTGTTGATGGCAATGCAGTAAGTCATGGCAGGGGGCCTGAAAAAGTGGCAGGGGGCAACACTAGCACGCAGCCGGGGTGGCGGCAAACTCTAGTGGTAGGGGGACACGCCAAGCGTCGGGCTGGAAGTAATGGGTTTGCAGGGCGCGATGGAACTGCGCCAGCGCGGTTTGCAAGCAGTCCATTTGTACGTGCAGATCGTCTTCGCTGGGGCAGGCGCTGCGCAGGGTATGCAATGCCGGTTCCAGTCGGGTGGGACGTGGCAGGGCGGCGACACCGGCGGCGATTTCCTGACGGCAATAGGCCACGCTGCGCGGGAAGCGCAGGTCGTGCAGCAGGAAATGCACCACGGTGGCGGGCTGGATGTCCATGCTGATCAAGCGGCGGTAGCTGGGGTAGGCCGACAGCGAATTGAGCGAACTGAGCCACACGCTTTGCAGGCTTTGCGCGTCGTGCTGGTTGGGTTGGGCAATCACCGCGTGCAGGTCGAGGATGCGCGTGGTCATGTCGGCGCGCTCGAGGTTGCGCCCCAGCCGGATCAACTGGAAGGGCAGGTCGTGCGGCAGGGTGCCTTCCACTAGCCCGATAATGATATGGCGCTGTTCAATGACGTGATTGAGCAGCACATAGCGTTCGCGGCGACTGCGGCACTGGGCGTGTTCCTTCAGATACAGGTATAGGCGGTTGATGTGCTCCCACATTTCTCCCGGCAACCATTCGCGCAACGTGCGGGTGTTCTCGCGGGCGAAGGCCACGCAGGACAGCAGGGAGCTGGGGTTGTCCGGGTCGGCGATGAGGAAGTGCATGATGGCTTCTTCATCCGCCTGAGTGGATTGAAACAGCTCTTTCAACCCGACGATTTCCAGTAGATTGGCCCAGCCGAAATTGGCTTGAGGGGGCAAGTCCAGCAAGACATGCGAGGCGCTATTGATAAAGCGTGCGGTGTTTTCCGCCCGCTCCAGATAACGCGCCATCCAGTACAGATTTTCCGCAGCACGGGCTAACATGTGGTACCTCCTGCTTCCGCAACGATCCAAGTATCTTTGCTCCCCCCGCCTTGCGAGGAATTCACCACCAGCGATCCTTGTCGCAGGGCGACGCGGGTCAGCCCGCCAGTGGTGGTGTAGAGCCGGTCAGATTGCAGCACGAAAGGCCGCAAATCCAGATGACGCGGGGCCAGTTGCCCGTCCACCAGCGTCGGTGCGGTGGAAATGTCCAGCGTCGGTTGTGCCATGTAATTGCGCGGATTGGCACGAATCAGATCGGCGAAGTGCGCCCGTTCTTCCGCCGTGGCACGCGGCCCGATCAACATGCCGTAGCCGCCAGACTCGTTGGCCGGCTTCACCACCAGCTTGTCCAGATTGGCCAGCACATACTCGCACTGCTCCGGCACCATGCACAAATAGCTGGGCACATTGGCCAAAATGGGCTCCTCGTTCAGGTAATAGCGAATCATCTGCGGCACATAGGCATACACCACCTTGTCATCCGCCACGCCCGCGCCGGGCGCATTGGCAATCGCCACCTTGCCCTTACGCCAGGCACGCATCAGCCCCGGCACGCCGAGCATGGAATCCGGGCGTAACACTTCCGGGTCGAGGAAGGCATCGTCGATGCGGCGATAAATCACATCCACCCGTTCCGGCCCGTGCAGGGTTTTCATATACACCGCCTCATCTTCGCCGACGAACAAATCCGGCCCTTCCACCAGATGCGCGCCCATTTGCTGCGCCAGATAACTGTGCTCGAAATAGGCCGAGTTATAAATCCCCGGCGTCAGCACCACCAGCACCGGCTGGCTGACCGCGCGCGGCGACAGCGCCACCAGGGTGTGATAAAGCTGCTTGGGATAATCATCCACCGGCAAAATCTGGCTGGTGCGAAACACCTCAGGAAAAATCCGCTTCATCAACTGGCGGTTCTCCAGCATGTACGACACCCCGGACGGCACGCGCAGATTGTCCTCCAACACATACACCGTCCCGTCGCTATCCCGCACCAGGTCTGTGCCACAGACGTGTGCCCACACCCCAAAACGGGGCGTCATGCCCACGCACTGCGGGCGGAAATTGCCGGAGCCTGCCAGCACCTCTGCCGGGAACACGCCATCCCGCACAATCGCCTGCTCGTTGTACACATCGTGGATGAACCGGTTCAGGGCACGCAAGCGCTGCTCCAGCCCCAAACGGATGCGCGCCCACTCCGACGCCGCCATGACACGCGGAATCGGGTCAAACGGCCAAGCACGGTCGATATTGCCCGCATCGCTATACACGGTGAAGGTAATGCCCATCGCCATGATGGTCGCCTCCACCGCCTGCTGCCGCGCCGCCAACTCCTCCGTGCCCAGGGAATTCAGAAATTCAAACAACGGCTGCGCCGCCACACGCGGGTTTTGCCCCCCATCCAGCAACTCATCAAACGCCGTATTGCGGCGATATTCGCTTAAAGTCAGTTCCATACATCACACCTGCGGTAAGAGATAGGGAGTCTCTAGCGAATAGCGTGCCAGCCGTGTGATGGCGGGGCGTTTTTTGGTGAGATGGGAAAGTTGGCGTGCTAAAACAACATCCCCGCCGCCAGTAGCAACAGCAGGGAAAACAGCGCCCGCAGGCGCCGTTCGGGCAAGCGATGCGCCAAGTGCACGCCCCAGGAAATGCCGAACAAACCACCGGCGGCCAAGGGCAGGCCGATAGTCCAATTCACTTGACCGGCGCGGGCGTAGGTCAGTAGGGCAATCACCGCGCTGGGGGTGACGGTGGCCAAGGCCAGCCCTTGGGCGGTGGTTTGGCGGGCGATGCCGAAAAATTTCACCAGCACAGGTGCAACCACCAGCCCGCCGCCGACGGTGAAAATCCCGGAAAACGCTCCGCTGACCAACCCCAATCCGGCCAGCCAGTGCTGCCCCAGCACCCGCCGGGGTGTGCGCGCGGCCCGGCGCGGGCGCAATTCGATAATCAGGTAAAGTGCTAGGCCAATCAGAAAGCAGGCAAACGCCATACGCAAGGCATGCGCCTGTAAACCCGCCGCAAATTGCGCCGTGATGAAAGTGGACAGAATCGACGACCCGGCCAGCAGCAGTGCCGCTTGCAGGTCAATCGGATTGCGCTGCTTGTAGCGCCAGAACCCCAGAATCACATTCGGAGCCACCATCAACAGCGCCGTCCCCTGCGCCAACTGCTGCTCCATGCCGAAAATCCACCCCAACACCGGAATCGCAATTAACCCGCCGCCAATGCCAAACACGCCCCCGACCCAGCCGAGCAACAGGCCGAGGGAGAAATAGGACAGGAGGGAGGGGAGCATGGGGGCAGTCATTTAGGGAGTCGCTGATTTACGCCGCCGTTCGTGGTGAGCTTGTCGAACCATGAATGGAGGCGTAAATCAATCAAAGCATTACGCGGATAGCCCTTCGACAAGCTCAGGGCGAACGAGTTGAGTTAGTGTGTCCTTCGTTTCAGGCGGTGCAAACGCAATGCCCAACAGGGCAACATTGGGATCGTGCGGATTCATGGCTGCAAGCGCTTTTCCAGCAACTCCAGCGCCAGCGCACGTTCGCGGGCGCTGCCGCCGCGCACGGCATCGAACAGCGCCAGCAACTCGTACAGCGCCGGGTTGCGGCTGGCCGCGTCGGGGACGCTGGGGTAAAGCGGGTAAAACGCCACCCCGCGCACTGTGCCGTTTTTGCTCGGCCACACCGGCAGCGGATCGGTTCCGGGCACGATCAACGCCTGCAACGGCGGCGCAGCATACCCGGTGGGCAGACCGCGAGTCAGGCCGCCGTGGGTGGCGGGGAAACAGTAGCGCGCACCGTACTGGAGAAAAGCGCGCAGCGCGGCAAACACCACCGTCGCCCTGCCCTGCGCATCCTTGAACGCCAACTGCGCCGCCACCGCCCGCTCCACCGCCGCATGCGCCTCCGACGCCGTCATCCCCAACTCCACCCCCAAAGCAGCATAAGTCGGCACCTCCCCCAGCGCCAGACGCAGCAACACCACCACATCCTGCGGACGCAGCACCTGTTGCGGATTGGATATTGCACGAGCCATTGAAATTTCCTTATTCGCTATTTGCGAATGGAGAATATAAGGGGTTGTGGTGGGGTTGGCAATATAATTCAACGAAACATGATTTGCCTTTGCTCACAGACGCAGATACTACTCCTGCGCACATTACTAAAAAGGGAAATGCCATGGTTGTTCTGCTATTCATTCTCGCGTAGCTAGGGATTGATATGCGCTTGATAACCGAGATAAAAAAAGCTAGTGTGCGAAAGCTTGAAAAACATAATTGGAGGGGGTATGAGTCGGCAAATGGACGCAGACGATGTTTTAATAAAAGCATTCGTGAATGGTGACCCTGTTGTGTTATTTCTAGGCCAGGATGCATGGCACAACGGTTCTGAGGAGGACTCGGTTCTGGTGGTCGCCAAGAAGCATCTTGGTCTTTCACCAGATGTTAAAGATGGGTGGATGGGCATCCTAAAGGCTATGCCCCTCCCTGATGAGTTCTTCCTTTGGCTTGATGAGCGGTACCGTCGCAAGATTGTGCCGACTTGGCTTTCGATACTGGTAGAACTTCCTTGGAGTGCGCTTTTTACGTCGAACTTTGACTCTACACTGAGTCATCAGTTAAGGGGTGAAGCGCGAGTCCCGCAACCTGTGCTGACAGCGGACGAAATTCCACCTGCCCTACGGAGTAAATCCCGCACTCCAATTTACTACCTTTTTGGTAGAGCTGGCAGTGCTGACCAACATGCTTCTGCTCCGCAGACTAAATCTCAGTTTCGCGTTCGGAAAGCACAGCACACGATTCCTATGGTAAACCGTATAGTGGACGCTACAACTGCGATCGGTTTATTGGTAATTGATGGATATTGCCCAAGTAGGGATTGGCTTGACACGGAGACACTACTGGCGGTTATAGAGCGCTTGCCAGATCGGAGAATAGTATGGTTTGGGTGGGATGAGAACAACTCAAATATTCCTGAAGAAGTTAGGGAGCTTGCGGACTCAGGTCGGATACAGATTGAGCCATTAAGGCTTGGAGCATACCTTGCGGGGCTGGATGCTTCTGGACGGCTTGACGATCTTGAGATTCGTCGGTCAAGCGAAGCCGGTGCAATTACGTATAGGGGGGGCAAAAGATCAGTCATTACTCCAGAGCTTCGCATACAAGTTGAGGCAGCAAGCCATGTTGTAGATGACCAGTGGAGTGAGTTCCTAGAACCTTTAGGCTTGGATGCCGAATATGCGGCATTTGTGAGGTTTCACGGAAACATTGATGGTTCTCGAGCTCTTGTTGAGGGCATACGGCGAAACTTTGCCATCGTTCGTGAATTCGAGTCGCTTCTTTGGAAACTTATTAAAGACGGGTGCGATAATCACGCAAAATTAAACGATCCGGTAATAGTTCACGGACAATCCGCTACTGGAAAAAGTATTGCACTGGCCCATCTTGTATCAAGACTGCGTGGAGACATGGATGCAGCAGTACTCTATGCTACTTCTCGAATACCACAGCCTTCAGAGGTCACTAGTTTTTGTGAATGCGTTGAGCGCGACGGGGCGCAAGTTACAGTTCTCGTCTGTGATTGTAATGCGCCAGTTCATCGCTACAGAGATCTATTACAGGGGCTACGCAGTAGGGGTAGGCGGGTAATAGTCGTCGGCACTTCATATCGCATTGTTGACAATGACCGCCCTCTTCCTAAGGAGTTTATTGAGGCTCCTATCGTGCTATCTCTCAAGGAGTCGTCAAGTCTCCTCGAATTAACTACCCGATTTACTAGGGATGGGGCAATTCAAAATGTGGTTTCAAGCGACAATATTTTAGCTACGTTGTATAGGATACTTCCGTCAAGTCGATACCATCTCTCGTCTGGCTTAGGGGGTGAGGCTCGGAATGCAGAAGATATGGTTCGAACTAGAGAAAAGGACGTAGCCCTTAAACCTCTGTCACAAATTGCACAACAATTTCTCGCTCTTGGGTTGGCCACAGACAACACAACGGTTCTGGAGAATAGTCTTTTGAAGGCTATTGAAGACGGAGATGATTTGGCAGCTAAGTTAGTTGACCTTGTCATGGCTGCTGGGCAGCTAAATTGCCCCATCCCGATCAATCTGCTAATTCGAACTGTGACCAGCAATACGTGTTCCGTCAACTTGTCTAAAATTGCAGCAATCTTCAAAGGGCTTGATCTGTTTCGTTGGCGAGCTTCAGGCTCTAGGGATGAGGATCTTCTGGTGTCACCTCGAGTAACACTAGAGGCTGAACTACTGTGTCGTCGTCGTCTGATGACGGCCGATGCGGAGGCTAAGAAACTACTTGAACTCATTCGATCTGTACGTGTTTCATGGGACATAGCAGATAGCGAACGCCGGTTTCTGGTGGATCTTGTGCAGAAACTCGGGCCAGACGGTCCCCTACGCACGAGATACCGGGACAATTATGTTGAGATTGCTAGAGCGCTGACATCACTCCGAACCGAGACAGGTATAGACGACCCAAGGCTTTCGCTACAAGAGTCCGTTTTGAGGCGTTCTGCAATTCGGGAGAATGCAGTGCCAAGTAACGAAACTGTGGTTTTGCTGGAGGAAGCTCGAAATGCCGTTCAGAGTTCCATTGACCACCTACTTGCAAAACGCAGTAGGGCTGTGAATTCACGAGTTCATTCAAATCTAGTTGTCGAATTGTCGACTATCTACGGTTTTCTTGCTGTCCATGAAGCTAGAAATCATGCGGGACCTGCAAAAATATGGTCTGCCTATCGCGCAGCTAGGGCTGCATCACAGACGGCTATTGGTATTACCGATGCATATAACCCACTTGATGTTGCACTTTGGACGCCGACAAACCTGTTGCGCGAAGGCGGGCTAGATGAGGTATCAAAGTTAGAATTACATGCCGATGTTCGGTCTATTCTTGATCGGGTAGATTCTGACGCCTTACCTGTGGATCAACGAGAACGGTTTAATACGCGCTTGCATACATTGGGTGGACTGCTAGATATGCCAGAAATGTCTGAGCAGGCACTCAGAACGTTAGACGATGCTGGTTCGGCAGCAGGATATTTCTTGCGAGCGCAGCAATTAGGCCCGACGCGACCAAACCATGGTGAAAGTTTGGCCGACCGTAAAAAAGCTGATGAGGCTGCTGATTTTCTGGAGAACAACTGGAGTCGCCTAGTTCGAGATGAACGGTGTTTAAGGTATTTGATCACCTGTCATTGGATTGCCGATACTGGGCAGTGGCCACTTCGCGGTGAACGAAAAAGCATTCCGCCAACAGAGGCGCGACGCAATGCAATACTAAAGTCGTTACGAGCGTTGCGGGATTTGGGTGCTCTCGAAAGGGATCAGAATTTACTATTTGTAGAAATTGTTCTTCTCTGGCTGGGGCCTGATGAGAGCCAAGCGCTTCGTTTATGGCGGGATCTAGAACGCGATACGGAATTTTTAGACTCTCGTCGGGTGATCAAGCGCTTGATACTCACCGATGAAAAAGGGCGACCAAGAGTATTCGAAGGTCGAGTCGAGTCTGAAACCAACCCCGGACGTTTTACTGTTCGGGTGGATTCGCTTGGTCGTTGCATACAAGTCCTCGAACGGGATTTCCCCCGTCATGACTTGGCTTATGGACGCACGATCTCTAGGTTCGGGATTGCTTTTAATTACATTGGACCGATAGCAGATCCCCTCCATCATGATGGAGGTAAGCCATGAGCTTCGCAGTGCTCAACGCGTCCGTCCAAAGCCTTACTGAAGGTCTACGTATTCACGTTGATAAAGGCTGTATCGAAAACATAAATACCCATCCACCTGCATCTAACGGTGAGGTGGGATTTCTTAGGCTCACAACATGGACCTATTCTCTGCTGCATGAAGCAGGGAGGACAAGTTTTAGTATTTTGCTCAACTTCCCTCCGAACAGCGGTTTCGAAGCCGAGCAGGCTCAGCATAAGAAGACACGAGCGTTGGTAAATCAGTTGCGGACATGGCTTTATCACAATTTAGGTTTTGAAAGCGAGAGAGAAATGTCTCTCAGGCAAGAAGTCTCCAAATGGTTTCTCCAAACATGTAGCGCTATAGCCCCCACTACCGATAATCATTGGGAAGCGTGCTTCCTTAAGTTGTGCGAAGACGTAAACTCCCTAGTGAATTACTGTCAGACCATACTATCGGGTGTTATGAACTCAGCCGAAGACAGAGAGCAGGTCGTAGAAGCGTGGCGGCGCAAGCTTCAGCGCGACTGGCCCGCGTACCAGTTTGATAAATTAGTGAGCGATTCTGCGGCGCGATTTGGAGAACAAATAAATTCTCGGGCGCTTCGAGAGCGGAATTTGTCTGAGTGGAAGGCATACCTAGAGGCTGTGCCCGATGGGGAGGATCCATTTCCTTACATGGAGCGACTCATTGATGCTGCGGTACTAAATCACCTGAAGAAAAGCATTCCGTTAAGTGGAAAAGACTTGATAGGGGAACTTGGCATTCCTCCGGGGCCAAGGGTCAGGGAGGGACTAATACTCGTTCAACAAGGGGTTGATGAAAACGTGCGTGGTAGGCAGGAGCTTCTCAACTACGTCAAGACCCGGATGGAAGGTACAGTCAGGCCAGAATGAGAGGAAAGCAATCCCCCTCGAAAATCAGTCCTTGGCTATCGCGAGTCTACCTCTCTCATTATCCCTTTCATCTTCCCCAACAAATCATCCACATAAGTAAACACCACCGGAACCACAAACAGGCTGAGTAGGGTGGAGGTAATCAGCCCGCCGATCACCGCTGTGGCCATGGGCATGCGGAAGCTGGGGTCGGCACCCAGGCCCATGGCGATGGGGAGCATGCCGGCTCCCATGGCGATGGTGGTCATCACGATGGGGCGGGCGCGTTTGTTGCAGGCATCGAGCAGGGCGTGGAAGCGGTCGAGGCCGTGTTCGCGCCGGGCCATGATGGCGTATTCCACCAGCAGGATGGAGTTTTTGGTGACGATGCCCATCAGCATCAGCAGGCCAATTAGCGAGGGCATGGAGAAGCTGCTGCCGGTGAGGAGCAGGGCGATGAATGCGCCGCCGATGGACAGCGGCAGGGCGGCCAGAATCGTGACGGGTTGCAAAAAGTCCTTGAACAGCAGCACCAGCACGATATACACGCACAGCACGCCGGTCAGCATGGCCAGGCCGAAGCTGCCGAATAGCTCCTGCATGCGCTCGGCGTCGCCGGATTCGGCGCGGCGCACGCTGGGCGGCAGGGATTTCAGGCTGGGCAGTTGGTTGACTTCGGCAAACACGTCGCCCAGTTGCCGCCCGTTCAGCTCCACGTTAATCGTGACGTTGCGACTGCGGTCAAGGCGGTCGATTTGTGCCGAGCCGCTGCTCATGCGGATGTCGGCCACGTTGCCCAGCGGCACGTTGCCGCGTTTGCCCGGCACCGGCAGGTGGGCCAGGGTGTCCAAGTCTTCGCGGGCGCTGGCGGGCATCTGCAAGCGGATGGGGATTTGCCGCTGCGGCAGGTTGAGCTTGGCCAGCGCGGTGCTGTAATCGCCCGCCGTAGCGATGCGCACGGCGTCGCCCAAGCCTTCGGACGTCACACCCAAATCAGCCATGCGGGCGAAGTTGGGGGTGATGCTGACTTCAGGCCGCACCAGACTGGCGCTGGAGGTGATATTGCCCAGACCGGGTAGCTTGCGCAAATCGCGCTCCACCTTGCGCACGGTCTCGGTCAGCATCTGCGCGTCGTCGCCAGACAAAATCAGTTGCAGCTTTTCGCCGGAATCGCCGGTGCCGACGGTGATGCGCACGCCGGGCAGGCTGGCGAGTTTTTGCCGCATTTGCACTTCCACATCGGCTTGTTTCAGCTTCCGCTCACTGCGATGTACCAGTGTGACATTGAGGTTGGCCTTGCGCACGTCCGCCGCGCCGCCGGAGGAGAACAAGTCGCCCACCGCGCCACGTCCCACCGAGCTAAAGACTTCCTTCACTTCCGGTTGTTGCAGCAGCAGTTTGCGCGCCGCTTCGGCGGCGGCGGTGGTTTGCGCCAGCGTGGCACCGGGCGGCAATTCCACCGTCACCTGGGTGCGGGCACGGTCGGCGCTGGGGACAAAACCTTTCGGCAGCAGCGGAATCAGCATCAGCGAGCCGACAAAAAACGCCACCGCGCCAATCACCGTCAGCAAGCGATGTTGCAAACACCAGCGCGCCCAGCCGAGATAGCTGCGCATCAGCTTGCTGTCGTGCTCTTCCTGCGGCGTGGGTTTCAGCCAATAGGCCGCCATCACCGGGGTCAGCAACCGCGCCACCACCAGCGAGGCCAGAATCGCCAGCGCCGCCGTCCAGCCAAATTGCTTGAAGAATTTGCCGGGAATGCCGCTCATAAAGGCGGTGGGCAGAAACACCGACACCAGCGTAAACGTGGTCGCCACCACCGCTAGGCCAATTTCCTCGGTGGCTTCCATCGCGGCCTGATAGGGCGATTTGCCCATGTGTAAATGCCGCACGATGTTTTCGATTTCCACAATCGCGTCATCGACCACAATCCCCACCACCAGCGCCAACGACAGCAGCGTGACGGTGTTGAGGCTGAAGCCGAAGTAGTACATGCCGATAAAGGTGGGAATCACCGACAGCGGCAGGGCGGCGGCGGACACGATGGTGGAGCGCCCGTCGCGCAAAAACCACCACACCACCAGAATCGCCAACAGCGCGCCTTCGTACAGCAGGTGCATGGAGCCGTCGAAGTTTTCCTGCACGGCGGCGACGTTGTTGAAGGATTCGCTGATCTGGATGTTGCCGTGCGCGGCATTCAGCTTGGCAATCGCGGTGCGCACGCCCGCAGCGACGGTGATTTCGCTGCTGCCCTTGGAGCGGGTGATTTCAAAGGCAATCACCGGCTTGCCATTCAACAGCGCCAGCGAGCGGCGTTCGGCCTGCCCGTCGGTCACACTGGCCAATTGGTCGAGGCGGTAATGCCGCCCGTCTGGCAGGGTGATGTCCATCGCCGCCAACTCCGCCACCGTTTGCACCGTGCCCAAGGTGCGCACGGATTGCTCCGCGCCGCCAACATCGGCCCGCCCGCCGGAGGATTCCTGCTGGATTTTTTTGATCTGGCGCGAAATGTCGGTGGCCGCCACATTCAGCGCTTGCAACTTCAGCGGGTCGATTTCCACCCGCACTTCCCGATCCACGCCGCCGATGCGCGCCACCTTGCCCACGCCGGGGGTCGAAAGCAGTGCCTTGGACACGTCGTTATCCACATACCAAGACAAATCCTGCTCATCCACCTGCGTCGAAATGACGCTATAGGTCAAAATCGGGCGACCGGAGGTGCTGACCTTGTTAATCACCGGGTCACGCAGGTTGGCGGGCAAATCCGCCCGGATGCGATTCACCGCATCGCGCACATCGTCCACCGCTTCCGTGACATTCTTTTCCAGCTCGAACTCCACGGAAATCAGCGCGCTGCCGTCGCTGATGCGGCTGTAGATGTGCTTGACGCGGGTCAGGCTGGAGACGGCGTTTTCGATTTTGCGCGCCACCTCGGTTTCCATCTGCGCCGGGGCGGCCCCTTCCAGATCGGCGGTAATGGTGACGACCGGCAATTCGATGTCGGGGAAATCCTGCACGATCATGCTGCGGAAGCTACTCAGCCCGACCAGGGTGAGCAGCACGAACAGCAGGACGGAGGGAATGGGGTTGCGGATTGCCCAGGCGGAAATATTCATACCCAACTCCAGTTAGCGGCTGACCTGCACCAGGTCGCCATCGTTGAGAAAGCCCGCACCGCTGTTGACCACGCTGGCTTGGGCGGGCAAGCCGCTGCGGATTTCCACCCGGTTGTCGGCGCGGCGACCCAGGGTCACTTTTTGCTGCTGCACGCGGTTGTCCTTACCCAGCACATACACGTAAGCAAAGCCGTCGCGCATCACCACCGCGCTGTCCGGCAAGGTGCTGGCCGCTGCCGCGCCGAGGTCAAAATCGCCCTGCACAAATTGCCCGGCGCGCAGTTGCGCATGCGGCGGCAAGGCCACATACACCAAGCCATTGCGACTTTGCGGGTCGATGGTGGGCGCGATGCGCACCACTTGCCCGCTCAGGCTGTCGCTGCCCACGCTGACGCGCACTTTCTGGCCGATTTTTACGCCCGGCAAGGCGTTGTCCGGCAACTCGGCACGCCATTCCAGTTTGCTCTGACGAATCAGGCGGAACAACTCACCGCCCGCCTGCATCACCGCGCCGACAGTGGCGCTGCGGCTGGAAATCAGCCCGTCATCCGGGGCCAGCACGCGGGTGTAGTTCAGGCGCAATTGCTCGGCGGCCAGACGTGCCTCGGCGGATTTCAGTTGCGCACGGGCGCTGTCGGCGCTGGTGGCCAGTTGCTGCAACTCCTGCGCACTCAGCGCGCCGCTGTCCTTGACCTGCTGCGCCCGTTGTAAATGCCCGGCGGCATCAGCGAAGCGGGCTTGTGCCTCGTCGCGGGCGGCGATTTGCTGGCTCAACGTGGCCTGCGACAACTCATCGGCAAAGCGCGCCAGCACCTGGCCCTTTTTCACCGTATCGCCGACATTCACCGCCACTTCCGCCAGGCGCAAACCACCCACTTCCGCGCCGACGATGGCCTCCTGCCAAGCCTGCACCGCGCCGTTGGCCTGCACGCGCTGCGGCCATTGCCGGGTGTCAGCCGTCGTCACCATCACCACCAGCGCGGGTTTCACGGCTGCCGCAGCGGGCGCGGATTTTTTGCCCTTGTTGATGCCCACCGCGACGGCAATCACCGCCACCACCGCCACGCCAATCAAAATGTGTTT
>DHYQ01000072.1:0-16575 GCA_002414205.1 Gallionellaceae bacterium UBA5126
GAGTTGCTGGTGTTGGGCGGCGTCTTGACCTTGCTATTGGCGCTGGCATCCTGGGCCTTGGCGCGTTCCAATTACAACCGTAGTCGGCAGCAGGCATTGGAAGAGCAATCGCATTGGCTGGCGACGACTAATCAGCGCCTGAATTTATCTCTGGAGAGTCGTACCCGTGAATTGCGCGCTACCGCTGAGGAAATGCTGGAGCGGCAACGTTTCGTGGTTTCGATGAGTGACAAGCTGCCCATCATGGTGTCGTATTGGGACAGCGAGCTGCATTGCCGTTTTGCGAATGCACAATTCCGAGCTTGGTTTCATCTGGAACAAGTACAAATCGACAATGTGAGCATGCGCGATGTGCTCGGTGCCCCGCTGTTCGAGCGGCAAAAACATCATGTGCATGCGGTTTTGCTGGGAGAGGCGCGGGAGTGCAGTGACGTTCATCTCACGCCCAATGGCAACGAGATTCATACCTTGACCCAATTGGTGCCGGACTTACAGCAAGGCCATGTGGCCGGATTTTTCATGTTGACCAGCGATATCACCCAGTTGAAGCAGGTGCAGGTGGAGTTGGCGCGCCATGCTCGTGAAGCCGATAGCGCCAACCGTGCCAAGAGTGAATTTTTGTCCATCATGAGCCACGAAATCCGCACGCCTTTGAATGGAGTGTTGGGCTTGGCTTTCTTGTTGGAAAAAATGTCGTTGCCGCCGGAGGCCAAGAGCATGCTTGGCCGCCTGAGCAGTGCCGGGCAAACCTTGCTGGCATTGATTAATGATATTCTGGATTTTTCCAAGATCGAAGCCCGTGAGATGAAGCTGGAACAAGTGCCGTTCCGCTTGGATGAAATGCTGGATGGTATCGGCAATCTCCTATCCATGGCGATAGGCAATAAACCGATTGAACCGTTGATTTTGCCGGTGCCACACGGCGCTAATTATTTGACCGGCGATGCTACCCGTTTGCGCCAAGTGTTGATTAATCTGGTGGGAAATGCGGCTAAATTTACCGAAAAAGGGAGCATTTCCGTGCGCATCCTGCGCTTGGATAGTGCAGAACATCTCAATAAAGTCCATTTGCGGTTTGAAGTCAGCGATAGTGGAATCGGTATTCCACCGGAAAAGCAGACGCATATTTTTTCGGCATTTTCTCAGGCGGATACGTCCACCACCCGGCACTATGGGGGCAGTGGATTGGGCTTGACCATTTGCGCGCGGCTGGTGGAGTTGATGGGCGGCAAGCTGACCCTCGAAAGTCAGGTTGGGGTGGGGAGTACCTTCCGTTTTGAGGTGTATTTCGATTTGAGTGATCCGCTGGATACGGTGTTGCCTGACATGACGCATCAGCGTTTGTTGATCGTGGATGATCAGGAATTGGCGCGACAAGTGGCGGCCTCGGCTGCCAGTAGCTTGGGCTGGTCAGCCGATACGGTGGCGTCTGGTGTTGAAACGCTGAAAAAACTGCAAAGCAGTAATGCGCGGCCATATGACTTGGTGATGTTGGATTGGCGCATGCCCGGACTGGATGGCTTGGAAACGGCCCAAATGATTCGGGAGCTGGAAATTCATCGCAACCTGACCATTCTGATGGCCACCGCACATGATTGTAATGCCTTGCAGCAGCATCCTGACCGTAAGCTGGTGGATGGTGTGCTGGCCAAACCGGTCACGCCTTCGGTGTTGTTCGATGCCGTCATGCAGGCGAAACGACTAAATGGCCTGTTGCAAAATCGCAGCCTGACGTTGGCGGACGACGCCAAACCATTGCAAGGTTTGTGCATTCTGGTGGTGGATGATAGTGATTTGAATCGTGAAGTGGCGGGCAGCATCCTGTCACATGCGGGCGCGGGAATTGTGTACGCAGAGGATGGCGCGCAGGCCGTGGCCTGGTTGGAAAAGCATCCACATGAGTGCGACGCCGTGTTGATGGATGTGCAAATGCCGGTGATGGATGGTTATGAAGCAACACAGCGGCTGCGCCAGTTGCCGGGGATGGCAACGTTGCCGGTGATTGCACTGACAGCGGGTGCGTTCAGTGAACAGCGCGATCAGGCATTGGCTGCCGGGATGAATGCCTTTGTCTCCAAGCCTTTTAACCCGCAGCAACTGTTGTTGTGTTTGTTGCAGCAAGTGGGACGTAATCACGCGGAGCCAGGGGTGACCGTTGCCGGGGTTGTACAAGCCACTGCGGGTTTGCCGATGGAGCAAAAAAGCATGTTGTTGAATACGGCTTATGGCTTGCAAATCTGGCAGCAGAGTACGCCACAATATGAGCGTTATTTGCGTCGTTTCGTCGAGATTTACCGTGATTTTGCCAATGAATTGGCGGGGCAGCCAGAAAATGCGCAAAAGCTGCTGCATAGGTTGCATGGTGCGGCAGCTCAGTTGGGGCTGGATGCCTTGGCATTGCATGCCCGTGCGTGTGAGCAGGCTTTGCATCGTGGCGAGCCATTGAGCAAGTTGCAAGTGAGTTTGTTGGATCTATTGCAGCAATCGTTGCTGGCTATCGCGGAGTATGTGCAGGAGCCAGCTCCCAGTAATGCGCCGGTACAGCCCTTGCCCCCGGAAATCGAATTACGATCCTGGTTGCAAGATGCCGTTAACGAATTGTTGCGTGGCAACCCGGAAGCAGCAGAAGCGGTGTTGGAAAAGCTGGACGGTACCGGTTTGGAGCTCAGGCCATTGCAGGAAGCGTTGGTACACTTTGATTTTCGTTTGGCCATCAGCCGAATCCGGCATTTGGCCGAAACGCTGAAAATTTCTCTGGATGATTAACCATGCCATGCTCTCGTAGCGCACTGATTTTGGTGGTTGACGATGAACCGACCAATCTGGCGGCAATACGTCGTATTCTGAGCCCGGATTACAAATTGATTTTTGCCACCAATGGCCAGGATGCACTGCGGTTGGTGGCGCAACAAGCACCCACACTGTTGTTGCTGGATGTACAGATGCCAGGTATGTCAGGTTACGAGGTGTTGCAGCAATTACACCAAGCGGCGTCAACGCGTCACTTGCCCGTGATTTTTATTACGTCGCTGAGCGAGCTGGCAGAGGATGTTGTTGGTCTAGAGATGGGGTGCGTGGATTACATTACCAAGCCGGTGGCCGCGCATGTGTTGCATGCCCGAATTCAGGCTCATTTAACCCGTTTGTGTGCCGCCTGTCTGGAGACTGGTTCGAGCAGCTTGCTTGACGAAGACGGGGGTGGCAGTCATGCGGGGAAGTGCTGGCAAAAGTCTGCTGATTGACTTGAAGTGACATTTATTTGTGGTTAACGTTATTCACAAGTTTGGGTCGTTTGATTAAGAGAGTTGGCGTTGACGTACCGCCTCAAACAGGCAAATTGCCGCTGCGGCAGCCACATTCAGTGATTCAACTTTTCCCGGCATGGGAATCAGGAAGCAGAGGTTAGCCTGTCGTTGTAGTTGTGGTTGAATCCCCGCTCCCTCGTTGCCAAGCAACAGGGCGATGTTTTGTCGTAGATCACACTCGTAGAGCGACTGCCGAGCATCCAATGTGGCGGCCAGTACCGCTCCTTCGAAGCGACTGGCGATGTGCAGCAGATTTTGTTGTTCATACAGGTCGAGTGCAAAATGTCCACCCATGGCTGCGCGTAATACTTTTGGTGACCAAGGATCCGCACAGCCCGCCGAGAGGTAAAGCGCATCACAGCCGGCGGCTGCGGCACTGCGTATGATAGAGCCGAGATTGCCAGGGTCCTGGATGTCATCCAGCAATGCAATAAAACGCCCAATCCGCGCGCTAGGGGTGGGGCGACGAATCAGTGTGAGCACTCCAGTTGCTGTTTTGACCGTTGAAAGCTGGTTAAACAAGGTATCGTCGAGCTGTATTAAGGGTATCTGTGCCAAGCGTGGGAGTAGCGCCTGAATTTCCGGGTGAGCGCAGGCTTGCTGGCTGAGAATGACTTGTTGGGGTTGTTGGCCGCTATCCAGATACGCTAATAAGAGGTGAATGCCGTCCAGCAGCGCCAAGCCGTCGTTGCGGCGCTGGCGTGTGGACTCATTCAGTTTGAGAAGTTGCTTGAAAAAAGCATTGTCCCGCGATTGTATGGGTTTCATTGGTTGATAAGTTGCTCAGCGCTCACGGCGCTCGTAGTCACGACGATCATAATCTCGTCTGTCGCCGTCGTGGCGTCGATCACGGTAGCCGCCGCGAGCAGGCCGGGCCTGATTGCCGATAACAGCACCCGCAGCGGCGCCGACGGCTGCACCAATGACCGCGCCATCGGAGCCCGCAACCCCATAGCCAACGGCTGCGCCGGTCGCACCACCGATGGCGCCACCAACAGCGGTATTCATATTGGGGTTATGCGCGCAAGCGCTCAGTAAAAGTAGTCCAAACAAGCTGATTTTGTACATGATGCTCTCCTTGCAGGATGTGTCAGGTCATCTCCGGTCAGTGTCGTTCACCATGATGCCCATGCGACTGCGGGCGTGTTTGTGGTGGAGGCGCTGGCCGGAACATACCAGGCGCGGTGGGTTGAACGGGGCGTGTGGCTGTCGGGGGTAATGCTACCGGAGCGGTGTAGGCGGGCGGTTGTGGGTGGCCTTGATGCTCATGGTGATGCGACTCTGGTTGAGCGACTGGGTAGGCTGGGCGATATACGGGCTGTGCAGGCGGGTATGCCGGTGTGCCGGTAAATACGCCAGGCGTAGGTCTAGGTGCGGGCTGCGCCACCGGATAAGCCGGTGCGGGTGCGCGACCACGTGATTCATAGTGTTCATATCGCTCGTGATGCTCGCGGCGATCGTAATAGCCCGGTTGTTGATAAACCGGAACAGGTTGCTGATACACCTGTTGCGATTGATAGGGATGATCATGCGCACAAGCAGTCAGGGTCAGCAAACACAGCGAGACGAGTTTTTTCATGGTGTATTCCGATAGCGGCGGGCAGAGGTTTATTGATCCGGGGATGGCGATTGTCTAACCGTCATCGAACCGACGGCACAGATGTTGCCAAGTCGTCGGTTCTAGTGGCTCGTGCGATCTTCCCTTAATCGTGGTGATGACCGCGATGTTCGCCGTGATCGCCGTGGCGTCCATGTCCACCATGATGGCCTTCATGATGGTCGCCATGACCGTTGCCATTGTAGCCAGGTTGTACAGGTTGCGCCGGATAGACGGGTGCCGGTTGTACGGGCGCTGTTTGTACGGGCGCTGGGGCTGGCGCGCGCGGTGCAGCTTGGTGGCTGCGATTGCTGCCGATGACCGCGCCGGTTGCACCACCAACGGCAGCCCCCACGACCGCGCCCGTTTGACCACCAACCGCATTGCCAATAATGGCACCCGCAGCACCCCCTACGACGCCCCCGACCACGGTGCCACTATCAACCGCATGCGCACTCAAGCTGGCAGTCAGCAGCGTGGTAAGAATCAAAACGTTTTTCATGTCATTCTCCTGAAGTTAAGTTAACGAACAAGCCTATGCGATTTCCTCGTGCACAGACCGACCGTGTACTAGTTTAGTTCCTTGGCAGGATTGTCGGCAATTAGAATCGCGTGCTATCCTCGCCCACCTGCTTTATCACTGAACTAATCAAAGATGTCTGTCTCTATTAAATCACTGTCCGAAATCGAAAAAATGCGTATTGCTGGCCGTCTGACCAGTGAAGTGCTGGATTACATCACGCCATACGTGCGCCCTGGCGTCACCACCAATATGCTGGACAAGTTGTGCCACGACTATATCGTCAACGTGCAAAATGCCATTCCTGCACCGCTGAATTATGCACCTGGCGGACACACGCCATATCCAAAATCCATTTGTACGTCGGTGAACCACCAAATTTGTCATGGTGTGCCCAGCGAAAAAGTGCTGAAGGGCGGCGATATCGTCAATATTGATGTGACGGTGATCAAGGATGGTTATCACGGTGATAGTAGTCGTATGTACTTTGTTGGCGAGTCTTCCATTCAGGCCCGTCGTCTGTGTGAGGCAACTTATGAGTCGCTGTGGCGTGCAATTCGTGTGGTGCGACCGGGGGCGACGTTAGGCGATGTAGGGCATGCTATTCAAAGTTATGTGGAGCCGATGGGTTACAGTGTGGTACGTGAATTTTGTGGTCATGGCATCGGGTTGTGTTTCCATGAAGAGCCTCAAGTTCTACACTACGGTCGCCCACGCACGGGGTTGCGCTTGGAGGCCGGTATGACCTTCACCATCGAACCGATGATTAATGCCGGTAAAGCCGCGATTAAACACCTGAATGATGGTTGGACAGTTGTGACCAAGGATCACAGCTTGTCAGCACAGTATGAGCACACAATTTTAGTCACTGAACATGGTTATGAGGTTTTGACAGTTTCTGATGGATGCCCTCCTCCTCCCGCCCTCTAATACAGATATCGTCTTTTTTAGAACGGCCTTGCGTAATGATCGCAAGGCGTTGGAAGATGCTTTTTTACAATTTGGTAAAGCCCCTCGATTGCTGCGGGCGCATAGTCGTTTGATAGATCGCTATCTGCGGCAGGTGTGGTTATGGCTGGAAATGCCGTGTCAACTCTCGTTGGTTGCCGTTGGTGGTTATGGCCGGGGTGAGTTGTATCCAAAATCAGACATTGATCTGTTGATCTTGCTGGATCAGGAGCCCGATGATTTTATTCGGGCGAAATTGCAGCAAATTATCGGCGTGTTGTGGGATATTGGTATGGAAGTTGGGCACAGTATTCGTACTATTGCCCAGTGCATTAGTGAATCCGTCGATATCACAGTGCAGACGAATTTATTGGAAGCGCGATATTTGGTGGGAAATATCGCGCTTTTTCAATCCATGAATGCTGCTTTGCACGCGCATCTAGATCCATGTGCATTTTTTAATGCCAAGCTGGCAGAGCAGCAGCAGCGTCACGGGCGGTGTGTGGAGGCGGATTTCAATCTGGAACCTAATTTGAAAGAGGGGCTGGGTGGATTGCGGGATTTGCAAACCATTACCTGGATTAGCCGCGCGGCAGGTTTGGGGACACGTTGGAAAGATTTGGCGCAAGCAGGACTATTGAGTGATGGCGAGGCACGACAACTTAGTCGGCATGATGCGTTGTTGCAGGTACTACGCATTCGTCTGCATTACCTGGCTAAACGACGTGAAGACCGATTGTTATTTGAGTATCAGGCGCTATTGGCTGAGCAGATGGGCATTGAGGCATCGGATAATCGCCGTGCCAGTGAACATCTCATGCAGCGTTACTATCAGACACGGGCCGCTGTACGGCAATTCAACACAATTTTGCTGCAAAACTTGCGTGATCGATTGTTTTCGCAGATTTTGCCAGAGCACATTTTGAATGAGCGCTTTAGAACGATAGGTACCCTGCTGGACATTCGTGACGAGCAATTATTTGAGCTGGTACCCAGTGCCATTTTTGAGTTGTTCTACCTGATGCAAAAGCATCAGTCCCTGACCGATCTAAGTGCGCGCACGTTGCGGGCATTGTGGCGCGCTCAGAGTTTGATTGATAGCCAGTTCCGCCGCAACCCCCTGCACCAGCACATGTTCATGCAGATTTTGCAGCATTCATCAGGATTGACGCATGCTTTGCGCCGGATGAATCACTACGGAATATTAGGCGCTTATTTGCCAGCATTTGGTCGTATCGTTGGTCAAATGCAGCATGATTTGTTTCATGTGTATACCGTAGATGAGCACATTATGATGGTCGTGCGTAATTTGCGTCGTTTTGAAATAGCTAAACATGCAGATGAAGTTCCTTTGTGTAATCGCTTGATGGCTGATTTTGCTCGCCCATATGTGCTGTATGTGGCGGGGCTGTTTCATGATATTGCCAAGGGGCGTGGTGGAGATCATGCAGAATTAGGTAAAAAAGATGCGCATAAATTTTGCCGTCGCCATAACATCAGTCGCGACGATACCGATTTGATTGTGTGGCTAGTAGAGCAACATCTGACTTTATCTGCAACTGCCCAGAAAAAAGATTTGTCCGACCCTGACGTCATTGCAGAGTTTTCGCGTCAAATCAAAAACGATCGCTATCTTGTCGCACTTTTTCTGCTCACTGTGGCTGATGTGCGTGGCACCAGTCCCAAGGTGTGGAATGCCTGGAAAGGTAAGCTGATGGAAGATCTTTTCTGGGCGACTCGGCGCTACCTCAGTGATGGAAAATTGGCTAATCAGTTAGAAGAAGCGCAGCAAAAATCACGTACGTTGCTGGAAAATTATCACTTGCTGCCCAACGTTTATTCTCTGCTTTGGGCGCAATTGGAAGAAGGCTATTTCGTCGATCACCAAGCGGAAGAAATTGCTTGGCACACCTTTTTGTTGGCAGATAAGGTCAATACCACAGTGCCGGTGGTGAAAGTGCGCATGAGCCCATTAGGGGAGGGCTTGCAGATTTTGGTGTATTGCCCAGATCAGCAGGATCTGTTTGCACGGATATGTGATTTTTTTACGCGCATGAATTGCACCATTTTGGATGCCAAAATGTATGTGACACGCCATGGTTATGCTATGGGGAGTTTTCAGATCATGGAGTTGTTGCAAACTCGCAGCAATTATCTGGATATGATGAAATATATCGAATCCGAGCTGGTGTCGCATATAACAGCCAACAGACCCGTAGTGCTGGCTGCTGGCGGGCGTGTCAGCCGACAGCTGAAGCATTTTCCTATTCATACCCGTATCAATCTGGAAAAAAAGCCCCTGGGGGTGTATTTGTTGACCATTGTCACCGGTGATCGTCCTGGCTTATTGGCGCGAATACCACTCATACTCAACAAATATGAGGTTCGTTTGCACCGTGCCAAAATTAACACGCTGGGAGGACGTGCAGAAGACGTTTTCTGGATTGGTGGAGAAACCTTGAGTCAACCGGAAAAAGCCAGTGCTATGCTGAATGAGTTACTCGAAAAGCTTGGTTAGTGAGTATGTTCTCAAGCATGTGTTGTTAACTTGGTCATAAAAACTTCAAACTCTCCTGACGGCATAGGGTGTGCGAAGTAATAGCCTTGCGCTTGATTGCATCCTTGATCGTGTAAAAATGTGGCTTGTTCGTCGGTTTCAACCCCTTCAGCTAGAGTTAAAAATCCCAAGCTGGCGGCCATATTGATAACGGCAGAGACAATGGCGCGATCGTCGGCATCTTGATTGATGTGCCGGACAAATGACTGATCAATTTTGAGCTTATGTACTTTAAAGCGTTTCAAATAGCTCAGTGACGAATAACCCGTACCAAAATCATCTATTGAAAGCAAAATTCCGCGTTGATGTAGGCTATCCATAATGGCTACCGCACTGGCGGGATCATCCATAGCCACACTTTCCGTTAACTCCAGCTCCAATAAATGAGGCGGTATTTTATGCTTGGCTAGAATGGCATCGATTTTTTCAGGTAATTGATGGGTGCGGAACTGGATAGCGGATAAATTTACGGCCATACAAAGTTCAGGGTAGCCAGCATCAAGCCATGTGCGCAACTGTGCCATGGCGGTATTTAGTACCCATTCACCAATTTGCAGGATTTGCCCGCTATCTTCGGCAATCGGAATAAATTCTCCGGGCGAAATCCAGCCGAGCTGTGGATGTTGCCAGCGTAGTAATACTTCCATACCGAGTAAGGTGTGATGCGCTAAATCGAACTGTGCTTGGTAATGTAAAGCTAATTCCTGTCGTTGGATGGCTTGGCGCAGCGCATTCTCTAATTGCATTTGACGCGAAGAGTAATTGTGCATCTCTGGTGAATACAGGCTGTATCCGTTGCGCCCATTCTGTTTGGCGCGGTACATGGCCACTTCCGCCGCTTGGAGCAGTGCATCAAAGTTATTGCCATGTTCTGGATACATTGCGATACCAATGGAGGCCGAGATGCTGAGTTCTTGCGTCTCGATTTGGCAGGGTTGTGACAGGGTGCGCAAAATTTTATCCGCAACGCGTAATGCTTCCTCACCTTTTGCTTCCGTGAGGAGTAGCACAAATTCATCACCACCAGTACGCGCCAAGGTGTCATTCTTGCGTATGGTGGCGCGTAGTCGATTAGACAGTTCAGTCAGTAGTGTGTCGCCACTGCGATGGCCAAGAGTGTCATTAATGTTCTTGAAATGATCTAGGTCAAGATAAAGCAAGGCGAAGTGTCGGCTGCTTTGTTGCGCCGCCAAAATGGTAGAGGCGGTGCGTTCTTCAATTTGATTCCGATTGGGCAGGGTTGTCAGCGGATCAAAGTTGGAGAGTTGTTGCAAACTGGCTTCCACGGCTTTCAGGCGGCTTAGATCTTCCTTGATTGCGAGATAGTTACTAATACGTCCATCCGATTGGCGCACTGGCGAAATCATGGTCGAATCGTAGTATTCGCTGCCATCCTTGCGGCGGTTGATGAGTTCTCCCCGCCAAGATTGGCCGCTGGTTAAGTGAGCCCACATATTTTCGTACACGCTGGCCGGCGTTTTGAGTGATTTTAAAAAGCGCGGGTTACGTCCCATGACTTCTTCGCGGCAGTACCCTGTTGTGTTGAGAAAAGCGCTGTTGATATATTGGATGTTGGCTGCCAGATCGGTGATCATGATAGCGTTATGACTTTGTTCGACTGCTTCCGCCAATAACTGGATTTTTTCACGGTTTTGATGGCGTTCAGTCACATCTTGAATCGTCCCAATTGCCTGAACGGGCTGACCGTTATGGTCACGTTCTAGTTGCGCACGTACTCGAAGATGGCGGATTTTGTTTGCGCGCAGTATGCGATGTTCGGTGTCGAATTCTGCGCCATTTAAGGCAGCTTGCCAGGCATTCATCACAGTTAAGCGGTCTTCTTCGAAAATAAGTTCTGAAAAGACCCGCTCGATGTTGATCTCGCTTTGCACAGGTAAACCAAAAATTCGATATGTTTCATCAGACCATTGAACCATGCCGGTGGTCACATCAAGTGTCCAACTCCCCGTTTCTGCAACCGCTTGTGCACGCCGCAAAATCTCGCTATTTAAATGTAAATCGCGTTGTTGCTGGTGACGTTCAATGGCGAGGGCAGCAAAATAGGCCGCACGTTGAATGGCTTTTAGTTCTAGTGGTTGTATATCGTGTTGCCGAGTACTGCACATTGTGAAGGCCCCCAATACCTGTTGATGCCGGGATAAAATTGGGATTGCCCAGGTCGTTTTTAGCTGAAATTGTGCTGAAATTTGATTAAATCCATACCAGAGTGGGTTATTTTCGGTATTGTTGATGAGGGTAGGTAGTGCGGTTAGAGTAGCTTGGCCGCACGGTGTGATATTGATGGGCAGGTGCTGTATATGTTCTTTGAAATGCGCGGGCAGGCTGGGGGCTGCAACCGTCTCCAAAGTGCCATCTTTGGCATGCAGCATGGAGACAAAACAAACCGTGTGACTGAATACCATTTCATAGCTGTGCGCTAAATGGTTTAAAAATTCAGGCAATGGTAGGTCTTTGCCTAGCTGCTCCAGTACGTTGCGTTCATTGTCGTTCAGAATTTCAAACAGCTTGCGGTCTGTAATGTCCATGGCGGTGCCGATCGCAAATCTTGGCCTGCCACTAGGGTCGTATTTGACCACTTGGCCTCGGACGTGTAGCCACAGGTTGCGCCCTGTCGCGTGTACTGTGCGGTATTCAACATCTAAGCGTTGCTGTGAATTTAATGCCAGATCAAGTTGTTCCAAGACGTGCGGACGGTCTTCCGGGTGGATGTTGTTTTGCCATTCTTCCAGACTTTTAGGTGAGGTCTCCTTGTTTCGGCCTGTGATGGTGTTCAGTGTCTCACTGTAATACAGGCGATTACCCACTACATCCATTTCCCAGAAGCCTAAATGCGCCGCTTCCGCGATCATGTTTAGTCGACTGTTGGTTTGATACAGGCTTTGTTCGAGAATTCCTTGGTGTTCATGCAGTTGTTGGTTGAGCAGTGTGCTGGTAATGCGGCCAAGGAGATTGTGTAGCGTGATGACACCGAGAATGTTTTCCCGATGGTCGATCAGCACAACTTGTTGCCAGTTACGTTCTTGCATCAGTGCCGCAATGGTTGCGACAGATTGCTGTGCATGGGTTGTTGGCACTGGGCTGATCATGACATCGCCTAAACGCACGTTATCAGGATTTTTCCAGGCGAGTTTGAGCAGGAGGGGGGGGATGTCTTGCTCGGTCAATATGCCAACTGCCCGTTGTGTTTCGCTGACCAATACATAGCTCACATGTTCAACGAGCATGAGATTGAGCGCGCAGCCGAGCGTTGCATCAGGTGATAGGGTCGGGAGCGCCTTGTCGATGAGATGATCCAGTTGTCCTAGTTGACGCAGCACATCGAGCCCCATGTGTTGACGAAAATCTTGTTCACTGACAACGCCCAGGATGTGTTGTTGGGTGTCTTCTACAACGAGATGCCGAATATTTTGATTGAGTAGCCAGGTGTAGGCGGTGTTGATATCCATGCTGCTCGGCGCGCTGAGTAGCGGATGACTCATCACTTCGTGAATCGCTGTGTCCGGCGGTGTGCGGTAATGTAGCAGACGAATGAGATCGTGTTCGGTGACAATACCCACGGCACGGTTTGCTTGCATGACCAATAGGGAGGAGCATTGGCTCTGATGCATGTGTAAGACGGCTTCATGCAACGGACAGTCCGGTGGCACTGTCGTCGGTTGGTGCTGAACAATATCTTGTAGGGTAGGCGTACTCATACCGCAGTTTGAGGGGCAGATAAATGTGGTTGTAAATGACGGGCAAATGGCTCATGAAAATGGAACGTATTGCCGCCCTTTTCCTTGGCCTCATACATGGCCATATCAGCCCATTTCAGCAGGTCCTCTGCTGAAGTCTGATTGTCGGCGAACATGAGCACACCAATGCTGGCGCTACAGTAGTGAACAATCGCCTGTTCAGGATGCTGTGGGTGATGCAGATAATAAGGCTCTGCCAATGCGCTGCGTACTTTTTCGGCAACGATGCCAGCATGATGGCTGGAGATATGCTGATCCATATTTAATTCCCGAATCAACACAATGAACTCGTCACCACCAAAACGTGCCACTGTGTCCATTTTTCGGGTGCAATTTTCCAGGCGGTGTGCCACTTCCGCCAGTAGCAAGTCGCCGGTGTCATGACCATGCGAATCATTCAGTGGTTTGAAATTGTCGAGATCCAGAAACATCAGTGCGCAATAACGACTGGTGCGATGGCTGGTGGCGATGGCTTGCTGCAAGCGATCATTGAACAGGCGTCGGTTAGGGAGTCCGGTGAGTGCATCGTAGTAGGCTAATTTGCGAATTTGCTGTTCGGCTTGTTTGCGGGCAGAAATGTCTTGAATGACGGAAAAGATGACTTGCTCATTCGGGAGATCCAGTCGGACACCATGTAGTTGTACATTGACGCGGTGCCCATCTTTATGCAGATATTCTTTTTCGTAGGGACCGTAGCGTCCGGTATCTCGCAGTGCGTGTAATTGCGCGAATTCCTGTTGTTCATATTCGTTGGGGGTCAGATCCCAGTAGCTTAACGTGGCATATTCTTCTGCAGCGTATCCAATAATGTTGTACAGGGCTGGATTTCCCTCGATAAATTTGCCATCGGACATGCGGTTCAGAGCGAGTCCGACTGGCGCTTCTTGGTACAGCATGGCGAGTTTTTCCTGGCTGATGCGGAGTTGATCTAGGGCGCGGGCCAATTCACGAGTGCGCGCTTCAACCAACTTCTCCACCATTTGTTGCGCATCTTGAGCGGTCTTGTTCGCAACGCTGAGAGAGACGATTTGGTTAGCAAATCCAGTCATCAGGCGGGTAATGGCAGGTAATTTTTCCTTGCTGACGATGGGAACCTCGGCCAGTGCCTGCAAATAGGCTTCGCGATCGAATTGATGTTCTTGTTGTTGTTTGACAAAGTGTGCCATATCGGGCTCGTCCAGCAAGAATTGCCCGATAAACAAATTGGCGACATGTTTTCCATCCAGCATGATAGGTGCCGCGCAATCGGTTAATCCGTTATGGCAGCTATACAAAGCAAATTCCTGGCCTTCCAACATGGCTTGGGCGAGGGTTGTATCACTTTTCAGGCAGCGTTGCAGGGTCGCGGGGTGTGCACGGTGAAAGTTCAGGCAAATACGTTGCCAGCGCGAAGACGCCAATACATGCCCATTTAAATCGATAATGGCGATCGGTACCCCCATGACTTCCAGAAAGCTCTCAAAAATGTCGTTGATTTGAGTGAGATCCAGAGACAGCGTCTGCGTTGGGGCTGTACCGTCTGGTGGTTGCGAGCGGTTCCAGCCTGCCGATAAGGGGTCTTGCATTTGTCCTGTGTCGGCAGCGCGTATGAATAGAGTGCGCAATGGGGGCATGTTGCTCATTCCTCGGTCAAAAAGTGCTCATGGTAGAAGCGCATGCAATTTCCACCCGCCTCTTTGGCATGATACATCGCCATATCCGCTTGTTTGAGCAATTTATCTTGTGTGGCCAGTTGGTCGCTGGACATGACGATGCCGATACTTGCAGTTGAGTGATGCTGGATGTCCATTTGTGTGTCTGAGGCGATTTGCATATGGAGTAAATAAGGCTCAGCAAGGGCAGCACGGATTTTTTCGGCAACAATTTTAGCCTGTAAGGCTGACGTTTCCAGCTCGATTTCCAGCTCCCGAATCATCACTACAAATTCATCGCCCCCAAAACGGGCAACCGTATCCATTTGCCGGGTACAGAGGTTGATGCGGCGTGCAACTTCGATCAATAACAAGTCACCAATGTCGTGACCATAATGGTCATTCAGTGACTTGAAGTTATCCATATCAAGGAACATGAGGGCGAAATAGCGGTGAGTTCGGTGACTGGTTGCCATGGCCTGGTCGAGTCGGTCATGCAGCAAGCGGCGATTGGGGAGTTGGGTCAAGCTGTCGTAGTAAGCCAGTCGACGAATTTTTTGCTCGGCCAATTTGCGATCCCGTATGTCAATAAAGGTGACAATGGTGCCGATGACACTTTGTTCGTCCATCAGCGGGTGCGCCCAGCATTCAACGGGGAGGGCGCTGCCATCCTTGCACCAAAAGGTTTCTTCGGACAAGTTGATGCTGGCATTATGTTGGCTGGCGAAATCCAGCGGGCACTCTGTTGCTGGATAGGGAGTGCCGTCAGTTTTAGTGTGATGAATCAGTGCATGCATGGGTTTGCCCAGCAACTCTTCTGCGTGATCGTATTTCAGTAGCGTCAGAAACGATTGATTGACGAAGGTGCATAGCCCGATTTTATTGACACCGTACACACCCTCTACCATCGAATTCAGCAGGGCTTCGGTTTGTCGATGTGCCACGCGCAGTTTTTCTTCGGCTTTTTTCTGTTCTGTAATGTCACGGGTGACGGACAGCATGGCAATGACGCGACCGCGTGTGTCGCGGAGCGGCGTGGCATGCATATTGACCCAGAGGCGGCGGCCTTTGAGTCCCTCAATTTCAAATTCCAAATTATCGGCGCATCCCTCAAATACACGTTGGACTGATTCGGCAAAACGTTGGCGGTATTCGGGCAACAAGACACCAAATACCGGATGTCCCACAACCTGTTCGATGTGTTCGGCTTGCAACATATTAAGACCCGCTTGATTCATGCGCAGCAGGCGCGCCGAACGGTCAATCAATTTGACACACTCCGGTTCTGTTTCAATGATGGTGTATAGCTCAAGTTGGCTATTGGCGAGATTTTCCAGTAGCAGCGTCATCAAACTTAGAGTGACGTAGCTGACGAGGCCTGACGCCACTAGTCCGGTCAGCAAGTAGTCGTAGGCAATGAAGCCATGTAACAACAGACTCATGGTAATCACGACTAATTCGGCGCCGAGGATGGCACCAAAAATAGCCAACAGACGTAGTCGCCATAAGGGAAGTTGTTGTAGGAATTGTACAAAGCGCATTCCATTATTCTAATACGTAGCGCTCAAGTGCAGCGTTGACAAAGACAAAAGGCGTGATTTTTATGTGGTGGTGTTGCGAGGCCGGCAAGATGGTATGCGTGGGTTTTCTGCTGAACTTGGCATGCTTTTTGCCCAATGTGGGCAAAGCCTGATAAAATCACCCGTGAATTTTTTTGGTGCGGGCAACCGCACCTGTTTTTTATCTTCTGGAGAAATTAGCATGGCTATCGAACGTACCCTGTCCATTATCAAACCTGACGCAGTTGCCAAGAACGTCATCGGTCAAATTTATTCCCGTTTTGAGAACGCGGGCCTGAAGGTGGTTGCCGCCCGCATGACCCAGTTGTCCCAAGCTGAAGCTGAAGGCTTCTACGCCGTGCACGCAGCTCGTCCTTTCTTCAAGGATCTGGTGAGCTTCATGATCTCCGGCCCGGTGATGATTCAAGTGCTGGAAGGCGAAGGCGCGATTCTGAAGAACCGCGACCTGATGGGCGCGACCAACCCCAAGCAAGCTGCTGCCGGTACCATCCGCGCTGACTTTGCTGATAGCATCGACGCCAATGCCGTGCATGGCTCCGACGCCCCTGAAACTGCTGCCGTGGAAATCGCTTACTTCTTCCCCGCGTTGAACGTTTACTCCCGTTAATGAATGGTCTTGCCCTGACGCTAAAATAATCGGCTCCGTCCCCCTTGCAGGGGGAAGGCGGGGATGGGGGTTGAA
>DHYQ01000072.1:16648-19966 GCA_002414205.1 Gallionellaceae bacterium UBA5126
AACCCTCCCCCTGCAAGGGGGAGGGGATGCTGTCGATGTTCAAGTTCAGGGCAAGCGGTAAAGTCAAATGACTCAAAATCTCCTCGATCTGGATGCGCACGACCTCACCGCTTACTTTGCGGCGATGGGCGAAAAGCCGTTTCGGGCGCGCCAGCTCATGCGCTGGATTTACCAGGTTGGGGAGTCCGATTTTGCGGCAATGACCGACATTGCCAACAGCCTGCGTCACAAGCTGACGCAGGTCGCCGCCGTCACGCCACCCACTATTTTGCGCGAAGCGCTGTCCGAAGACGGCACGCGCAAGTGGTTGCTGGATGTGGGCGGCAACAACGCGGTGGAAACCGTGTATATCCCGGAAGAAACCCGTGGCACGCTGTGCGTGTCCAGTCAGGCCGGTTGCGCGCTGGATTGCTCGTTTTGCTCCACCGGCAAGCAGGGTTTCAACCGTAATCTGAGCGTGGCCGAAATCATCGGTCAATTGTGGTGGGCCAATCACCAGTTGGGCAAGAATGCCGAAGGCAACTGGCACATCAGCAATGTGGTGATGATGGGCATGGGCGAGCCGCTGCTGAATTTCGACAATACCGTCAGAGCGCTGCGGTTGATGCTGGATGACCATGCCTATGGCCTGTCACGCCGCCGTGTCACCGTTTCGACTTCCGGCATCGTGCCCGCCATGGATAGGCTGCGCGACGAATGTCCGGTGGCGCTGGCGGTGTCGCTGCATGCGCCGAACGATGCGCTGCGCGACGTGCTGGTGCCGATTAACCAGAAATACCCGCTGGTGCAGCTCATGGCCGCTTGCCAGCGTTATCTGGACAAGGCGCCGCGTGATTTCATCACCTTCGAGTACATCATGATTGACGGCGTGAATGACAGCGTGGCGCACGCCCGCGAGTTGCTGACGCTGGTGCGCGATGTGCCGTGCAAATTCAACCTGATTCCCTTCAATCCCTTCCCGCAATCGCCGTATAAACGTTCCAAGCCAGAGGCGATTCAACGTTTCCGTGATGTACTGATGCAGGCGGGGATTACCACCACTCAGCGCAAGACTCGGGGCGATGACATCGACGCCGCCTGTGGGCAATTGGCTGGGCAGGTCAAGGACAAAACCAAACGCACAATCGCCATTCGGCAGGAGGCCTGAAAATGAGAGCAGCCCTGGTGTTGTTACTATTGTTGGCGGGTTGTGCCGGAACCGGCAGTAATAGTAGCTATGATCCTAATGCGAACACGCCGGCACGGGCGAGCGCCCGAATTCATACCGAGTTGGCAGGTTTGTATTACCAGCAGGCCAAGCTCGGCGTTGCGCTGAATGAAGTCGGTTTGGCCATGCAGGCGGAAGCTAATTATCCCCCGGCTTTCAACGCACGAGGCCTGATTCACATGGCGCTGCGTGAGGATAAAGAGGCGGAGGCTGATTTTCAGCAGAGTCTGAAGCTGGAGCCCAATAATTCCGAAACGCACAATAACTATGGCTGGTTTTTGTGTCAGCGTGGTCGTCCTGCCGACTCGATTCAGCACTTTTTGTTTGCCCTTAAAAACCCCCTCTATACCACGCCGGACCTGGCATACCTGAATGCGGGCCTGTGCTCCTTGAAGGCGGGCAACTATCAAGATGCTACTGATTATCTGCAACGTGCACTCAGTCTGCGTCCCGGTATGTTGCAAGCCATGGTCGGTATGGCTGAGGTCAGTTTCAATCAGGGTGCGTTCCATACGGCGCAGCGTTACTTCAATGAATACCGCAGCAAGGTGGATGGCCTGAGCGCGGAACATCTGTTGTTGGCCGTGCGTATCGAACGTGCGTTGGGAAATCGGGGTAATGCGGCTGCTTATGCGGACGAATTGCGACACAATTATCCTGATGCCACCCAAACCAAATTGCTGGATAGCTTGCGTTAATCTGTTCTCTTGGAGAAGCATCATGATGATGACCCTCGGCGAAACCCTGCGCACGACACGCGAAAATCTCGGTTTAAGCGTTTCGGATGTTGCCAGCCAAATCAAATTGAGTGAGCGCCAGATTCGTGCGCTGGAAGCCGACGATTACGCGCATCTGCCCAATATCGCTTTCGTGCGCGGTTTTGTGCGCAGCTACGCCAAAATGTTGCGTCTGGATGCCGTGTCGCTGTTAGCGAGCATGCCGCAAACGGCGGTGATGCAGGCCTCCGCACAACTCAAGCCAATGCCTTCTACCGTGTCGGTAGCGGCGCCGACGCCGGTTGCGCTCGTTGAACCGGAAGTGGTGGTTGAACCTGCTGCACAAGCGCCGGTGGTGGTGGCGGAGGCGGCTGTATCTGCCAGCGCCATCATTGAACCTGTCGCGTCCGAACTCGTGGTGTTCGAAGCTGTGGTGTCTGGATCTGTGGTGTCTGAGCCTGTGGTGTCTGAACCCGTGGTGTCCGAAGCTGTGGTTGTGGTGTCTGAACCTGTGGTGTCTGAGCCTGTGGTGTCCGAACCTGTGGTGTCCGAACCTGTGGTGTCTGAACCTGTGGTGTCTGAACCTGTGGTGTCTGAACCCGTGGTGTCTGAACCTGTGGTGTCTGAACCTGTGGTGTCTGAACCCGTGGTGTCTGAGCCTGTGGTGTCTGAGCCTGTGGTGTCTGAGCCAGTGGTGCCGACCAAGGTTGGTGTGCAACAGACGGGGCGTTTCAATGCCACGTTGCATGGCATTTCCTCACTGGAAGCGCCTTTTGCTGGCAATGTGGCACGGCGGCGGCAGCAGAATATGTTGTGGTTGATCGGGGCGGCGCTGGTTAGCTTGGCGGCGATTGCATTTGTCGTCTGGAACATGAATGCCCCTAAATCGCCCGCGCCACCGCCACCGGAGGCTTCCGTCGATGTGCCTAAAACCACCCCGGAAATCGAAAGCGCACAAAGTCTGCCCTTGAGTACCCCGTTGAGCGGTGTGTTGCCTGTGTCCACGGCGGCACCGGTCGCCCCCATGGCCGGTGTGCTGCCGCCCGCCGCTTCGGTGCAGACCCCGCCACCGCCTACCGGGCCGATCCGTTTGGTCTTCCGCGAAGAGTCCTGGACGGAGGTGCGTGAGCAATCCGGGCGGGTCTTGACCTCGCAACTGAATGCCCCCGGAAGCACCTTGGTACTGGATGGCGCACCGCCCTTTGCGTTTGTCATCGGTAATTATTCCGGCGTGCAATTGTTTTACCACGGCAAGGAAATTGATCTGGAAGAGCAAGTCACGCGTCCAGGCTCCACCATTGTGCGTTTCAAACTGGAGGAATAACTGGTGAGTGAAGTGTTACAACGTCGCCCGTCGCAACGGGTACAAATTGGTCATGTGGCGATGGGCGGCGG
>DHYQ01000072.1:20349-37791 GCA_002414205.1 Gallionellaceae bacterium UBA5126
TGGGGCAGTCTGGATCAAAGTCTGGTGGTACGCATGATGGATGAGAATTCCCGTCTGGAAACGCCGAAAACCGTACAGGAAGTGACTCGCGCCGCGCTGATTGCCTCCGCGCTGCAAAGCGCGCAACGCGCCGAGCAACTGGGCATGCCGCATGACCACATCGTGCTGTCCTGCAAAGTGAGCGAAGTGCAGGATTTGATTGCCGTGTATCGCGCCTTGACGCAACAATGCGACTACGCCCTGCATCTGGGGCTGACCGAAGCGGGCATGGGCTCCAAGGGCATCGTCGCCTCCACCGCCGCGCTGGCCGTGCTGTTGCAAGAAGGCATCGGCGACACCATTCGCATTTCCCTCACCCCGGAACCCGGCGGCGCACGCACTCAGGAAGTGGTGGTGGCGCAGGAAATCCTGCAAACCATGGGTCTGCGCGCCTTTACCCCGCTGGTCACGGCCTGCCCCGGCTGCGGTCGCACCACCAGCAGTTTTTTCCAGGAATTGGCGCAAACCATCCAAAACCACCTGCGTCAGCAAATGCCCATCTGGCGCGAACAACATCCCGGCGTGGAAAACATGACTGTGGCGGTGATGGGCTGTGTGGTGAACGGCCCCGGCGAAAGCAAGCTGGCCAACATTGGCATCAGTCTGCCCGGCACCGGCGAAGCGCCGTCCGCGCCGGTGTATGTGGATGGCATCAAAGTCGCCACCCTGCGCGGGGCCGACATCGCCAACGAATTCACCGCCATGGTGGATCAATATGTGGTGGACAAATATCCCGCCAACTAAGTGCCGGTCCCCAATGGCAGTAAACTAAACCGGGTGTTGCAGCCCGGTTTTTTGCGCCCACCATTGCGGCAGATCAGGATTAACGCGCTGCCACCACACGCCGTGATAGCTGGGGTGACGCAGTTGTAGCGCGGCCAATATCACGGTGGTCAGCAGGCTGAGGCCGTAAGTCTGTCCCCAATCGGGCGTGTCACTGCGCAAAGTTGTTACCGCCAACCCCAAAAACACCGCCGTCCAGAGCTGTTCATAACGCCGCGCCATGCGCAGCACGTTGCAGAACAGGAAAAAGTGCCCGACGGTGAACAGGATGAGGGCGCTGAACCAAGGAGCCTCGCGCCACCATCCTGTGGCTGTTGCACCGCCCAGCAGCAACACCAGTACATCGCGCCGCGACAGGCGGAAGCCGGGTTGAAAGCGCAGCGAGTGGGTCATTTCAGCGGAATGCGCGTCATGCCTTCCACGGGGACGGCTGTCACCGAATTTTTGGGGCTGCCGTTAACTAGTTTGTCGGTATAGGTCAGATAAATCAGTGTGTTGCGGGTCACATCCACCATGCGAACGATGTGCAGGGTCTTGAAAATCAGCGAGCGGCGCTCGGTAAAAGCATTTTCCTGTCTGGGGACGCTCTCGACAAAACGAATCGGCCCAACCTGACGGCAGGCAATCGACACGTCCGAAACCTCCTCCGCCACACCGACCAGTCCGCTCAATCCCCCCTTTTGTGGTTTGGAAACGTAGCACACCACCCCTTGTACCTTGGGATCGTCATATGCCTCCACCACCAGCTTGTGCGAGCCGAGCAGTTTCCATTCCGTGTTCACGCTGCCGATTTCTTCGGCGCTGCTGGAAGCGCAGGCCAGCAACAGGGCGGGGAGCAAGAATCTTTTCATGGTAATTCCTTTCACAGATAAATGATGCTGCCAGTATGCAGGGAAATGCCGTCGGACGGAAATTTTGTCTGGAAAATACCGGCAAATGTCGAAGATGGCTCTGGTGTCAGTATTTGCAAAGCGAAAATTAAGCAATGAAGGTGTCGAGACGGCTGGCTATTCCCCTATTCGGTATGTAGCATCGGCACCACGTCAAATTTAAATCGAAAAAGGGGGAGCCATGGGGAGGTCAGGGCAGTGGACACATCGTTGGGCAGGGCTGGGGATGTTGGCAATGATGCTCTGTGCTATCCCGGTGTATGCGTTTGAGGTGACGCCACCGGCGGCGCAAGCATCATTAACGGTGCAGCGCGCTGCGGTACTGGCGGAGCCGAATAATCCCGATGCGTTGTACAAGCTGGGAGTGTTAGAGTTCAAGGCCAATAATTTCCCGGAGGCCAAGGAAGCGTTTAACCGGGTGCTGAAATTATTGGGTGACTTGAGTCATTTGAACGAGCGAGGCGTGCATTTTGTGTCCGTGGTGTATTCCTTCCTGGGGGAGATCGAAGCGAAACAGCAGCACCGCGACGAGGCTGTGGCCGCCTATCGCATGACCATCCAATTGCGGGAAAAGCTGGTGCAATACGCGCCCAAAAATACGAACTGGCAGCGTGCCTTGTCCGTTGCGTATGCAGAACTGGCGAAGTATTTACAAGAGAAAAACGAACTGCCGGACGCCTTGTATTATGCCCAGCGCCGTTTGCCGCTGATTGAAAAACTGGCCAAAGATGCGCCCGAGGATGTACGTTTGCAAATGAATTACTCCTTTGCGCATGAGTCCATTGGGGATATTTTTCTACAGCAAACCAAGTGGACAGAGGCTTTGCGGGCCTATCGCAACGCCCAGCACATCCGGGAGGACTGGGTGCGGCAACATCCTGACGACCTCAAGGTAGAAAGTGTATTGGTGGTTGCCTACCGCAAAATTTCCGATACGCAGTTGTTTCAGGATGATAAGACAGCGGCATTCAAAACCAGTCAGCAGGCCTTGCACATCGTGGAGCGACTGGCGCAGGCCAAACCTGATGATGCCAGTTGGCAATGGCAGTTGATGGGGCTGTATCGTGAAATCAGCGATATTTGTGAGGCACAATATAATTTGCCGCAGGCGCTGCATTGGGAGGAAAAGGCGCTGGCTGTTGTTGAAAAGCAGAACCGGGAGGAACTGCGCTGGCGGCATGAATGGGTAGAAGGGCAAAACCGCCTAGGTGGGTTGCGCGAGGTGCTGGATGACTTGCCCGCAGCGCGGCAGAACTATCAAGCGGGACTGACTGCCTGTGAGCCGCTCGCCCAAGAGAATGAATTCGATGAAGATATTCAAGATACCCTGAGACGGTTGTACAAAAACCTGAGCGATGTGTTGCGTGCACAAGGTGACATGGTGGCAAGCGCAGCCATGCTACAAAAGAGCCTAGCGATTACGGAGCGTTTTGCAGCGAAAGACCCAACGGACAGCGAATGGCAGTTGAAGCTGGCATCGCTACTCGATAGCTTGGCTCGGTTAAAGAGGATGAAGGAGGGGGATTTCGTCGATTCAACCATGACATTCCAAAAGAGCCTTGACATGACGGAGGCCGCCCTTATGAAAGAGCCCGATAATGTGTTGTTGCGTTCATTGTTGCCTATGAAGTACAACAATCTGTGTGACACTTGGCTCAAGCGGGCGGATTACCCTGTTGCACTCTCTGTGTGTGGCAAGGGCTTAGTGCTGGCAGAACAACTGGCGCGTGAACAGCCGACGGATGACGATGTGCAAGATGCCTTGGCCTATTTGCATCTCACCTTGGGTGAGATTTACCAGGCTCAGGGCGATTTAGCCGGTGCGCTGGCGTATTACCAGAAATCGTTGCAAATTCGTCAACAATTGCTTAAAAAAGCGCCCAAAGATACGGATGTTCTGAGCAATCTGGCCTATGTGCAGGGGAAAATGGCTGAAGTGAGGCAATTACAAGGACACTGGAAGGTGGCCTTGGCCGGTTTCCAGCAGGCACTGCATATAACAGAACAGTTGGCCAGCCATTCGCCGACGCATGTGGAATGGCAAGTCAACTTGGCGGAGTATCGCTGGCGTTTGGCCAGCTTGCGCGGGCATGGCGTGACGAATAAACAGGCCGATGCTTGGCTGAAATCGGGCTGGGCGTTGTTGGCGTCTTTGCAGCAAAAAGTCCAATTGACCCACGAGCAAATAGGCTGGGTGAAAAAATATCAGGAGGTGTTGGCGAAATAAGGCGCCCCAGTCCCGTCTCGCCACCTTGGGCAAACGCAGCTTAAGCCCCACGGAGCGATGGGTTACATACGGTCATGCTTCTTTTTTCCCCGTCAAAAATTAGCCCGCCACCTCCAAACTCATTTCCAGCTCCAGCCAGTTTTCTTCCAGCGTGGCGACTTTGGCTTCCAGCGTTTCGCGCCGGGCATTGAGGTCGGCGATGAAGTCGGGGCTGGCGGTGGCGTAGGTGTCGGGGTTGCCGAGTTGTTCGTTGACTTTGCCAAGTTCGCTTTGCGCTTGTTCCAGCTCGCTTTCCAGTTTTTTCAGTTTGGATTGCACGGCCTTGCGGTTGATTTTGGGCGCGGGTTTGGGTTTTTCTACCTTGACCGCTTGCACGGTTTCACGCGGGCGGCGGGCTTCGATCCACACTTTGTAGTCTTCCAGATCGCCGTCGAACCAGGCGGCGTTGCCGTCGGCCACCAGCCACAATTCGTCCGCTACGGCGCGTATCAGGCTGCGGTCATGCGACACCAGCACCACCGCGCCGCCGTATTCCTCCAGCGCCAGGGTCAGCGCGTCGCGCATGTCCAAATCCAGATGGTTGGTCGGCTCGTCTAGTAACAGCAGATGCGGCTTTTGCCAGGCCAGCAGCGCTAAGGCCAGCCGACTTTTTTCTCCACCGGAAAAACTCGCCACCGGGCGATCTTCGCTATCGCCTGCCAGGCCGAAACGGCCCAAAAACGTGCGCAGCGTCAGCGTGCTTTCCTTGGGAGCCAAGCGCTCGAAATGCTGCAACGGCGTAGCCGCGCCATCCAGATTTTCCAGTTGGTGCTGGGCAAAATAGCCGATGCGCACGTCGGGCGTCAGTTCCAGCTTGCCAGCAGTCGCCGCCAATTCGCCCACCAAGAGTTTGATTAAAGTCGATTTTCCCGCGCCATTCGGGCCGAGCAAGGCAATGCGCGAACCCGCCCGCAGTAGCAAATCGACATTTTTGAACAGTTGCTTGTCGCCGTAGCCGAAAGCCATTTTATCGGCCCTCAACAACAAATCCGGGCTGCGCTCTGGCGCTTCAATTTCCAGTTCAAAATGCCCGTCGCTGACGTGGGCGGGGGCGATGCGGGTCAGTCGCTCCAGTGCCTTGACGCGGCTTTGCGCCTGCTTGGCCTTGGTGGCTTTGGCGCGGAAGCGGCGCACGAAATCTTCCAGATGGGCGATTTTGGCCTGCTGGGTTTGGTAGGCCTGATTCTGCTGAGCAATTTTTTCAGCGCGGGCGCGCTCGAAATCGTCGTAATCCCCGGCGTAGCTGTCGATGAGGCAGTCGTGCACATGCGCGATTCGGTTCACCGTGGCGTTGAGAAACTCGCGGTCATGCGACACCAGCAAAATGCTGCCGGGATAGCGCGCCAAGTATTGCTCCAGCCACAAAATCGCCTCCAAATCCAAGTGGTTGGTCGGCTCGTCCAGCAACAACAAATCGGCGCGGTGCATCAAGGCCCGCGCCAAATTCAAGCGCATGCGCCAGCCGCCGGAAAAACTTTGCACCGGACGTTGCAGGCTGTCGTTATCAAAGCCCAGCCCGTTCAACAACTGCGCCGCTCGCGCCGCTGCGCCATAACCATCAATGGATTCAAACACCTGCTGCGCCTCAAACCACGCCGCGTCATGCTGCTCCCGCGCTAGGATTTTTTCTAATTGGCGCAGTTGCACATCGCCATCCAGCACAAACTCCAGCGCCGACGATGCCGAGGTGATGATTTCCTGCTCCACAAAGGCAATCGTCTTACCACTTTGCAACGCCACCTCGCCGCCGTCGGGCTTGATTTCACCGCGTATCAGCCGGAACAAAGTCGATTTCCCGCAGCCATTGTGCCCCACCACCCCCACGCGCTGATTGGCAAAAACCTGCAAATTCGCCTGTTGCAATAAAGGGATGCCGCCTTGGAGATAGGTTAAATTTTGAATGGAGAGCATGGGGGAGTCGTTAGTTGGGGGTTTTTAGTCGTTAGTTGTGAGGCCGTGTCGCGTAGCCTGTATGCAGCGCAGCGGAATACAGGATGAAGGCAGATAAAACCCGTATTGCGTTGTACTGCATACGGGTTACAGATTGGCCGCAATTACTTCCATTCCAGATTCAGTTTGCGTTGTGACGCCGCACAATCCCGCAGATACAAGTTGATCAGGCTTTGATAGGGAATGCCAATTTCTTCGGAAATACCTTTGAAATAATTGATGCACTCCTCGTCCAAGCGAATGGTAATTTGCTTTTTGAGTTGCGAGGTGTAAGGGTTTTTTGTGGATTTTGAAAAATCGTATTCGGTTCTCATCATGTCACCTTTCGTAAGCAGCCGCTTCGTGGCGGGTCGCCTTGCGCGCTGAGATTATGCGGATAATGTGACTTTCGGTGCGATAGCAATGGCAAACCACCAGTAGCCGCAAATTGGCGCTATAGCCCAAAAGCACAAAGCGATCTTCATCATCGGAGTGGTCTGGATCGGCAATCAGCCGTGCTTTGTCGTCATAAAACGCAGTTTTCGCTTCTTCAAAGCTGACAATCAAGGTGATGTGATGGAACGCAAAAGAGCTGATCTTTTGGCATCCGCCTCAAAGGTTAGTGAGTGGATATTGTGGCTATGTGATACACGTACCCCAATGCGACGACAAACCCAACACCCAATACAGCTACGAGTATTTTGAGGTTCTTTAATTGATTCATTCCATTAGCCTGCCGAGCGTCAAAATTTTGTGTTGTCTGCTCAAGTTTTTGCTCCAACTGTTTAATGGTTTCTTCTGTAGTTGCGTGTCGATTCGAGAATTCATCGTCAATTCGAGCGATAGATTGGGTTAGTTCATCCAAGCCCCGCTTGCTTTCTTGTTCGTTTTTGGCAACATCATTCTGAACAAATTGAATTTGAGTGACCAAAGCCTCTCTTTGCTCTAGCAATTCACTCGATTGTTTTGATTTGAATTGCTCATGACGTTCGCGCAGCTCATTGTCAAGGCCATCGCATCGACTCGCTACACGGCTAACATGTTCAATAAAATTTGCATTGAATGTTTCATTTTGTTGTAGGAGTAAATCCTTTAGGCCTCCGATTTGCTGTTCTAGCTCATTTGACCGTTTTTGCGTTTCCAGCATCTTTTCGTCAAAGGAGCGAATAAGATTGGTTTTGGTATTTTTAACATCACTCGCAATGTCAATTAGCTTCTTAGCATTATCCGCAGTAAACCCTTGTAGATCCAAAAAGTTGTTGAGTAGTTCTTCTTGATTGCGAGAGGTCTCGGCTAATTTTTGCTGTTGTTTGCCAAGATCATCCGTATGTGCTGATATGTTGTTCGATTGCTTCTTAAGTTCTGTCTGTTGCTCCGACAGTAAGCGTTGCTGTTTCTCTAAGCGTTGAGACTGCAACATGCTGATAACCATCAATTGCCCGATTGATTTTGAGAATTCAGCCTGAACTTCCTGAGCGTTCAATTGAGCATCTTTTAACTTGTCGTTATGCCACCAGCGCGCCAGAAAATTTTTCTTTTCATATTCATTAGTAAATTTTTTTAAATCATCTAACTTATTGAAATTACTTCTAAAGTTAGTCAGTATATTGCGCATGTCTAGCTGATTTAATAGTTCAGTAGGCATATCAACTTGCGCCAAATCATGAATTAAATCGGTCATTTTCTACTCCAAGTTGTAGTTGTTCAAACTAGCTTTCAATTCATCCATCTTTTTGCGAAAAGCGTCTATTTTGGATGGTATGTCGCGCAACATGCGCTCCTTGATCTGTAATGTTTCCTCCCCATAACCCAAGGCACTCACCAAATTATGCTCAGCACGATTAAGGCTTGCCAATATGACAGTGTTTTCACTGAGGATTTGGTCATACAAATAGGTATTTCGATATTGCTGTTGAATGAAACAGGCGAATTTGCCAATGAGTTCAGCATCTGCGTCCAGCTTACCCAATTGCGCTTGCAGCATTTCAGTGCCAGTTGAAGATAACCAATCGAACAGCCGGTCGATGGTGTAAATCGTAAAGGCTGTCACCAAGCCTGTCAGGATGCCTGTAAGCACCGGGGCAATGGTATCTGCAAGTGGAACCAAGATAGGAATGGTCAATAAAAATCCCTTGACGGACTCTTCAAACATCATTCCCAAAGAGCTTGTAATAACCCCTGCAATAATTTTTGTTACGGAACGGGCAATTTCCATTGTGGAAACATTCGGAGGTGGAGATACAAGCATCTTAATTGCATCCCACAACCCTTTTATTCCCTCCCGGATTATCGTGACTATTTTCGCCGCAGTCGTTACAAAATTGTTGATTACAAAGGTTAAAAAGTTGCTGATGAAACCTTGTGTTCCACCCGCAATAAAAGCATCGAATGCTTTATCCATCTTACTTTGTACGCGTTCCAGAACTTTCTTCAAGCTGATAATAATTTCATCTACCAATCCCGTTTCTGGTGGTGGCTGTTTAACAATTCGGGAAATTTCAAGATATGAACCGTTGACGAATTCAAACATCAACACCCCCATCGCTTGGCGCAAGGCATTTTTTCCAGCCTCTTTCGCGCCGGACTCCAATAATTCTTTTCCCTGCTTTTTAATTTGAGCATGCAAAATTTCTTTTGATACATGCTCTTCTGCAACGGCAACGGTTTCGTTTAGCTTCTGCTTGTCAATATCAAAGGATTCGGCATTGGTTTTTCCGGGATCTTTTTTCCTAGGTGCCTCAGCCCATTCTCGCTTGTCTTTGTCTTGCATGGATTGATTGATACTGCTTTCACATGCAACGAGATTTTCAGGTGCATTGGCGATTTGTACTCGTTGCTCCTTAGTGGTAAACAAATTAGCCTCGGCACTTTTTTCAATGGCGTTGACAGGAACCACATGATCCAAATGCGTTTGGCCGTCTTTGGTTAATTCTTTACCGGTGTAGGCACTTGTGATGCCTTCATTTTCCTGAAATGTTTTTTTACGCTTTTTGGATAAATCCTCGTCATATGCTTTGCGATCAACTGGATTATTCAAGCTATCTTGATGTTGCTTGTACCTGCTACCGTCTTCGTCAGTTGCCACAATTCCTTTTTCAAAATTATGCACAGTGGTGACATTGCCACCTGCTTTGTCTTCAAACATGGCTGAGGACAGTCCGAAAGGGCCAATAATTTGCTGAACAACTTGTTCCCGGCAGCTCATTAACAGCTCATCAAATCTTTTTTCACGCAGCGTCTTTTTGCTGACTACGAATGACGAAACTTCCTTGTTCGTATATTCAGAAGGTACTTTACCTGCGACGATATTTTCATCTGGTTGGTTGCTCATCTTCGCTCCTTGGTTTGGTAGTGCGATTTTTTGCGAGAAAGAATTTCCGAAATTCTACACCGTCCCCCCCACCGTCAACCCGTCAATCCGCAGCGTCGGTTGTCCCACGCCGACCGGGACGCTTTGCCCTTCTTTGCCACACGTCCCCACGCCGGGGTCGAGTTTGAGGTCGTTGCCGATCATGCTGATGCGGGTGAGGGCGTCGGGGCCGTTGCCGATGAGGGTCGCGCCTTTGACCGGGCGGGTCACTTTGCCGTTTTCGATGAGATAGGCTTCGGCGGTGGAGAAGACGAATTTGCCGCTGGTAATATCGACTTGTCCGCCGCCGAAGTTGACGGCGTACAGGCCGTTTTTGACCGAGGCGATGATTTCCGCCGGGTCTTTGTCGCCGTTGAGCATGTAGGTGTTGGTCATGCGCGGCATGGGCAGGTGGGCGAATGATTCGCGCCGCCCGTTGCCCGTCACAGGCACGCCCATCAGGCGGGCATTGAGACTGTCTTGCAGATAGCCTTTCAAAATACCGTTTTCAATCAAGGTGGTGCATTGTGTTTCGTTGCCTTCATCGTCGATTTGCAACGAGCCGCGCCGGTTGGCGAGCGTGCCGTCATCCACCACGGTCACACCTTCCGAGGCCACGCGCTGGCCGACGCGTCCGGAGAAGGCGGAGCTGCCTTTGCGGTTGAAGTCGCCTTCCAGCCCGTGGCCGACGGCTTCGTGCAGCAAAATGCCGGGCCAGCCGTTGCCGAGTACCACGGTCATGTTGCCCGCCGGGGCGGGGTCGGCATCTAGGTTGACCACGGCCTGATGCACGGCGTCGCGGGCGTATTGTTGCAGCAGCGCATCGTCGAAATGGTCGTAGCCGAAACGTCCGCCGCCGCCGCCGGAGCCTTGTTCGCGCTTGCCGTTGCTTTCGATAATCACGGTCAGCGACAGGCGCACCAGCGGGCGGATGTCGGCGTTCAGCACACCGTCGCTGCGCGCCACCAGCACTTCGCCGTAGCTGCCGGACAGGCTGGCCATGACTTGCACCACACGCGGGTCGAGGGCGCGGGCGTAGCCTTCCAGCCGCTCCAGCAGCGCCACTTTGGCGGCGTCCTTCAGACTGGCAATCGGGTCATGCGGCAGATACAGCTCGCGCCGGGTGCCGCGTTTCAGCATGGGTACGCTACGGTTTTCGCCCTGTGCGGCGATGGCGCGGGTGGCTTTGGCGGCGCTTTCCAGGGCGTCCAGGCTGATGTCATCGGAATAGGCGAAGGCGGTTTTTTCACCGCTGATGGCGCGCACGCCCACGCCCTGGTCGATGCTGAAACTGCCGGATTTGACGATGCCCTCTTCCAGCGCCCAGCTTTCCGCCCGGCGGTATTGGAAATACAAATCGGCGTAGTCCAAGCGGTGGCTGAACATCTGCCCGAACACGCGCTCGATTTTGCCCGCGTCCAGCGCGTAGGGTTGCCACAAGGTTTGTTCAGCGGTGGTGAAAAGCGTGTCGTGGGTGGTCATGGTGGTTTAACGGCCTCAAAAAGTAGGTTGGGTTGAGCGTCAGCGAAGCCCAACATTCACCGTGGCGAATCGTATTTGTTGGGCTGCGCTGCGCTCAACCCAACCTACGGGATTACATTCCCTCCCCCTTGCAGGGGGAGGGTTAGGGTGGGGGTAGAAGTTTTGCCACGATGCGACGATTCAACCCCCATCCCCATTGCCCCCTCGCTATGCTCTCCCCCCTGCCAGGGGGAAGGAGTTGAGGTTAGCACTTATGCAAGGTGCGATGGGTCAGCGCGGGCAGGCTGTTGCGCACGCTGGTCTGGTAGTTCGGGTTGACCTCTGCCACCACCACGCCGGAGCCGCGTGGCAGGCGATCCAGCACGCGGCCCCAAGGATCCACGATCATGCTGTTGCCGTGGGTTTCGCGTCCGTTGATGTGATAGCCGCCTTGCGCCGAGGCAATCACGTAGGCCAAGTTTTCAATGGCGCGGGCGCGCAGCAAGACTTCCCAGTGCATCTTGCCGGTGGTTTCGGTAAAGGCGGCGGGCAGCACGATCAGGTCAACATCGCCCATAGCGCGGAATAGCTCCGGGAAGCGCAGGTCGTAGCACACCGCCAGGCCGATGCGGCCAAACGGGGTATCCACCGTCACCACTTCGTTGCCGGGCTGGATGGTTTCCGCTTCGTGGTAATGCTCGGTGCCGAGGTCGAGGTTGAACAAGTGAATTTTGTCGTAACGCGCCACTTGCTGGCCTTGGTCGTCATACACCAGACAACTGTTCAGCACCTTGTCCGGGCTGTCGGCGGCCAGTGGAATGGAGCCGCCGACCAGCCAGATGTTGAAATAGCGGGCGGTTTCGCTCAGAAAATTCTGGATTTGCCCGCTGCCAGGCTGTTCGCGCACTTGAATTTTGTCCTGCTCGGTCATGCCCATGAGCGGAAAGAATTCCGGCAACACCACCAGCTTTGCCCCTTGTTCCACCGCTTTGCCAATCAGGCGGCGGGCTTCGCTCAAGTTGCCGGATACCTTGGGGCCGGAGGCCATCTGGATGGCAGCGACTTTGAAGGGTTGGGTTGTACGCGTAAAAGTGGCGGACATAACGTTCTCTCTTTCTGACGGTTTGGTTATTTTTCGGGTTTGGTGACGGGGGCGGGTACAGTCGTGGCACCCGCCTTGACCACCACGGGGTCGCTCAGGCTGCCGGTAATATTGTATTGAAATGAGACCAGTTTATCGAATGGATTTCCCATCACTTTACTCAACACCAGCGTACCTACGCCCACCAGTGGGCCACCGGCAAAGCCGCTTAACAACGACAAGCTCTCACTGACGGTCGGCAAAATTTCCACGCGCAGGTTTTGAGTTTCCTGTGTCAAATTGACCCAGCCGCGCATGGTGACCTTGGCTGCGGAACCGTCAATGTGTAGATCCTGGGTGCTGAGGACGCCCTTCTTCAGCGTGGCGTTGCCATTGATGTTGTCAAACTGGAAGCCTTGGCTGAAAACATCGGTGAAGTCCAGTGTGATATGGCGCGGCAGGGCTTGCAGGCTGAGGATGCCCAACAGCTTGGCAATGCCTGGCTCGATTTTCAAAAAACGTCCCTTGCCGGTGTCCAGCTTGAGGTTGCCATCCAGCGTGGCGTAGTCAAACGCCATGGGGGTGTTGTTCCAAGCCAGTTGCGCGCTCAAGGTGCCGCTGCCGTTTTCCACGGTATTGGGAAAGCCAGAACGGGCCAGCACCTTGCCGGCATCACTGATATGCAAGCTGGCGCTCAGCTCGGTGCGCGGCTGTTTGCCGCCGTGCCACACGCCGCTGCCATGCAAGGTGCCATCAGGATTCAAAACATCCACTTGCTGTAATTGCCAGCCGTGTGCCAGCGGCTGACCGCTGAGGTGTACCTTGCCAATTTGCTTGTTGCGGATTTGCAATTGCTCGATGTCAATTTCCAGCGCGGGCAAGTTGGCGGGATTCAGGGGGGCGGTCTGAGGCTCGTTGTCGCTAGGAGTGTTATTGGCCGCTTCCTCACGGTTGCTGACCTGCCAGTTGAGATAGCGCAGGCGGGCTTGTAAACGGCCTGATTGCTGCGGTTGCCACAGCAAGTCGCCGTTAATCACGGGGCTGACCAGATTCAGCGCGTAGCCCGCTGCCGTTGGCTGGCCGTTCAGGGTCAGGTCGGTGATGTACTGCCGATGGGCGTTCACCCGCGCGATATGTAGCCCACGGATGGCGATGGGCAGCGGCGTGGCGGCCTGGTTGGGTTGGGTCGGCCAGCCGTGGAGCGCACATTCGGCGATCTCGCCGGTGATCCACAGGCCATCTTCGTCTATCCAGTTACCTCGGCCACCCAAGTTCAGAGTGCCGCGTTGCAGGCGTCCATCGGCACTGCGGCGCACCCGGCCACTCAGCAGCGCACCGAGTTGCACCTGCATATCGTCGCTACCATCGCCTTGGCCCTGACTTTCAACCTGCAAGGGCCAGATGGTCTCGGCCATTTTGTGCAAAGGTGCGGGCAGATCTGACTGCAAGCCTTGCAAATCGCTACGGATGACCACGTGTGGTTGGCGATTGCGCACGCTGATGTCCGCTTGCCAATGGCTGCTGCCATGGACGGCCTGCCACCAAGGGTGCGGATATTGCGCCGCGAGGGCGGTACTGTTGACCGTGCCATTGGCTTTGGCCTGTACCACTCCGCCACGGGCTTGCACCTCGATGTCACAGGGGCCACCGAGCACGTTGGCGTGGACATTTTGGGTATGAAAATCCGCCTCGCTGAATTTCAGTTCGCCATTCAGTTGTTGTAACAACGGAATGCCGCTGCCCAGATTCAGGGTGTTATCAAGTAAAAAATAACTGCCGGTGACTTCAGCGTGGGGCACGCCGACTTCCGGCAGGCGCACTTTCAAATCCAGATGTCCTTTGCCACTGGCTTGCAAGCGGTCGGTAAAGCCTTGGGCGTAGTTGCGAATTGGGCTGCCTTGTACCAAGCGCAAAAAATCGGGGCTCTCGGCAGAGGCGTCCACCATGACGTGCAGCACGGTTTTGGCGCTCATCAAATCGGGAATCTGCACCCCGATACTTTGTGCGGGCACGCCCAACATATTGGCACCGCTGCTGTTAAACACCATTTGTTTGCCCCGGAACAGCAAGCTACCACTGATGTCATCGACGCTGGGCCAGTCATTGGAAAAACGTAGCTTTCCACCCTGTACTGTAGCGCCTAGTTCAAATATTCCATTGTTTTCAAATGGAAAATTTTTCAAATCGCCTTTGATGCGCAAATAAAAATCTTCACTGTGACCGGCGAGAATGGCGTTGTGCAGCCAATCGTTCACCGGGCGGCTCAGGGCAAACAGCGGGGTGTAGCGGGCCGTTTTACTGCCATCGGCACGTTTCAGATGAATGTTGAGATCAAGAAAACCGGGCGAATTGTGTACGGTGCGGTAGTGCAGGTTGGCATTCCCGGCCAGATCGCTGTTTTCGGCCTGAATATACGGCACGTCGATGCCCCAGGTGTCCCCGTCGTGTTGCCAGTTCAATTGCATGCTCAATTGATCTGCGTGCACCGGCTCACGCAGGATGCCGGGAACGTCCGCACTGAGCTGTTGTGACTGGATGCGCAAGCTGCCGCTTAAATCATTACCGTCGATGTCCGCCGTGAGATTGCTAAAGCCGGGCAGGTTGCCATGACGTGCCAGGCCAAAATTTTCAAAATGACCTTTCACCTTGAAATGTTGCGGCAGGGGCAGTGTACCCTCCCAGTTCACATCCAGGCCACTGAGCTTGCCGTGCGGCGCCAGACCATCCAGTTGGGCGCGCCAGGCCCGTGGCAAGGGCACGAAGTTAGCCAGGGTGACCAGACTTTCCAGTTGCACGGCATTGGCGCGCATTTCCCCGCTGGCGGGGGTGCGACCTTGCGCATCCTGAATGCGGATGTACACCTCGGTGGAGGGCAGGATGAGGCCGTTATGCAGTTGCACCACCAACTTTTCGGTTTGCAGCAAAAAACCACCGGGCAGACTTTGCCAATTGGCGCGCCCACTCAGTTGATGCAGCACCATCGCTGGCACTTCCGGCGATAAGCGTGTCACCGCATCTTGCAGGATAAGGTCGCCGGTGAGATGGCTGATTTTGCCGTGATGCAAGTGCATCCAGGCTTGCAGCCCCCCGCGCCCTTGGCTGAACTCCGGCGGCAGGTTGACCCAGGGGCGCCAGGCGGTGATGTCGGTATGCGCCAGTCGGGCATAGAGTTGACCGCTCCATTCGGGCCAATGGTCAAAGCTATGCCCGTTGAAATCACCGCGCACGTCCAGTGGTGTGGAGAGACGGGCATCGGGCATGGCTTGCAGGGCAAAGCGGTGACGGTTGAGTTCATTATGGAAGCGCAGATTCACCGCGCGCAACACCAGATCCGGCGCGGCGCGCAGGGCATCTTGCCACACCAGTTTTCCATCGTGGATGATGACATCCGACTGGCGCAGCAGCCAGTCGCTCATGTCGTTATTGCCGCCTTGCGCACTGAGTGGAATGCCGCCGATACGGATGTTGCCCTGGCGGTCGCGCTGGATGCGCAGTTCGGCATCCTTGATTTCCAGCAGGTCGAAGCGCAGTTGCAGGCTGGATAGCGAGCGCCAGGAAATGCGGATATTCACTTCTGGCAGGATCAGCGCCGGGTGATGTTGGTTATCCAGCAATTGCACATCACGCAGGTGTAGGCGTGGATTCAAGCCACGCCAATCAGCTTCGATCTGGCTTAGTTTGACTTCTACGCCCAGGCTACGCTGTATGCGGGCCGTGATTTCGGGCTGAAATTGTGCGATGTTCGGCAGAATAAAGTAGCGCAGTAGCAGAATGTTGAATGCCAGGAGCATGACCATGCCTGCCAGCAGCCAAGCCAATCGGCGCAGCAGTCGCCGCAGGGGCGTAGACAGAGAGGAAAGTAAAGTCAGGGTCATGAAATCGGATTGCCATACATCAAGGGAGGGGGCGTGCTACGATAAACGCCCAGCGTCTATCGGGGCGCCATTCTACGTGAAGCCTTTGCAACCATGAACCCTCACGCCGCTATTGCCATGAATTTTTCCGCGTTATTGAGCAAAACCCGTACTTGTAGCCGTTATGTCAGCCGGACTTTGGACGCTCGCCCGGCTTTGCTGGACTGGCTGGAATCCGCTTACACCACGCCGTTTAGCCGCGAGGACATGCTGGATTTTTTGCGTGACAACGGCGATTGCAGCAATGAGGAAAGCCTGTCTCGTGCCGTGCGGCAGTTGCGGCAACGGGTAATGGTGAAGCTGATTCTGCGCGATTTGAATGGCTTGGCCGATTTGCCGGAGGTGATGCGCACCATGACCACCCTGGCCGAGGTGGTGGTGCAAACTGCGCAGCGCTGCGTGACGCAGTTGTTGAACGCGCAATATGGCACGCCCATTGGTCGCCACAGCCAGCAGCCACAAGAAATGCTCATCGTTGGCATGGGCAAGCTGGGCGGCGGCGAATTGAATGTGTCGTCCGACATCGACCTGATTTTCATTTACCCGGAAGACGGCGAAACCAATGGTCGCCGCGCCATCGACAATCACAATTTTTTCACCCGCCTGGGCAAGCGCCTGATTAACCTGATTAACGATGTGACCGGCGACGGTTATGTGTTCCGCGTGGACATGCGTTTGCGCCCGTATGGCGACAGTGGCCCGCTGGTGATGAGTTTTGCCGCGCTGGAGGAATACCTGATTACCCAGGGGCGCGAGTGGGAGCGCTATGCCTGGATCAAGGGCCGGGTGATTTCGCCCGCCGAGCATCCGGCCATCGCCGCGTTACAAAAAATGGTGCAGCCGTTCGTGTTCCGCAAATACATGGACTTCGGCGCGATTGATTCCATGCGCGGCCTGCACAGCCAAATCCGCCAGGAAGTGGCGCGGCGCGAGCGTTTCAACAACGTCAAACTCGGCCCCGGCGGCATTCGGGAAATCGAATTCAGCGCCCAAGTGTTTCAGTTGATTCGCGGCGGCGGCGATGCCCGTTTGCGCATCATTCCCACCCAAAAAGTGTTGCAGGAGTTGGCGCGGCAAGGTTTGTTGAGCGAAGCGTTAGTGGCGCAACTGGATGCGGCCTATATTTTTCTGCGCGATTTGGAGCACCGGCTGCAATATCTGGACGACCAGCAAACCCAGGACATCCCGGACGATCCCGCCGAGCGCGCTTTGCTGGCGCTGGGCATGGGCTATGCCGACTACGCCGCGCTGGATGCGCAACTCAGCGCACACCGCGCCGTGGTCAGCCAGCAGTTTGGGCAGATTTTCGGGGAGCAGGAAGCGCCGCAGCAGGAGGTTTGGCACGAGGACATGGACGAGGCCGCGTTGCAAAACGTGCTGGCCGAACACGGTTTTCAGCAAGCTGCCGACAGCGCGCAGCGCCTGCTGCAACTCAGACTGGGCAGCCGCTATTGCCGTTTGCCGGAAAGCAGCCGCCAGCGCATGGGCAAGCTGTTGCCGCAATTTATCCTCGCGGCGGCCAAACAAACCGACCCGGATACCGCCTTGGCGCGTGCCCTGCAACTGCTGGAAACCATTAGCCGCCGCGCCAGCTATTTGGCCTTTCTGGCCGAATATCCGCAGGCGGTGCAGCGCTTGATGCAGTTGATTGCCGCCAGCAACTGGGCGGCGGAATACTTGGGCCAGCATCCGGCCTTGCTGGATGAGTTGCTGGATGCGCGGGAGATGTA
>DHYQ01000072.1:37910-38058 GCA_002414205.1 Gallionellaceae bacterium UBA5126
TGGAGCGGCAGATGGACGTGCTGCGCCACATTCAGCAGGAGCAGATTTTCCACCTGCTGGCGCTGGATTTGACCGGCCTATTGCCGCTGGAAATTTTGAGCGACCACCTCAGCGCGCTGGCCGATTTGATTTTGCGCCACAGCCTGCG
>DHYQ01000072.1:38175-40622 GCA_002414205.1 Gallionellaceae bacterium UBA5126
GGCTACGCCTCCGATCTGGACTTGATTTTCCTCTATGACGACGAGCATCCCGCCGCGCAGGAAAACTACGCCCGTCTGGCCAAGCGCCTGAACGTGTTTATCGGCAGCTACACCACCGCCGGGCGCTTGTACGAAACCGATTTGCGCTTGCGCCCGAATGGCGAAAGCGGCTTGCTGGTCAGCACTGTGGCCGCCTTTGCCGATTACCAGCAGCATCAGGCCTGGGTGTGGGAGCACCAAGCCCTGACCCGCGCCCGCTTCAGTGCCGGGGATGCCGCTGTGGGCGCGGCCTTCGAGCAGGTGCGGCGGCAAGTGTTAAGCCAGCCACGCGATTTGCCCGCGTTGCGCCAGGAAATCGTCGCCATGCGGCAGAAAATGCACGACGGCCACCCCAACAGCAGCGGTCAGTTCGACATCAAACATGACAGCGGCGGCATGGTGGATATTGAATTCATGGTGCAATACCTGGTGCTGGCCCATGCCCAGCAACACCCGCAACTGCTGGACGACATCGGCAACCTCGCCCTGCTACGCCTGGCCGGACAACTCGGCCTGATTCCCGCCGAGCTGGCCGAAGCCAACCACCAGCGCTACCGCACCCTGCGCCAAACCCAACACCGTTTGCGCCTGAACCAGGACGGCCATTGCCGCATCCCGCATGGCGAGCTGGATCCCGCGCCGGTGCTGGCGCTGTGGCGGGTACTGTTTGATTGAGCCGATGCCCTGCGCCTTGCCTGTGCAGGCAAAATCGACTCTAATGCGCCACCGCGTTTGGCTGACCTCATTTCTACAGACTTAGGAGTTGTGATGCGATTTATCTTGTTGTGGGTGCTGCTCGTTTTCTCCGCCAATAGTTTTGCGGCGGATCGTACCGAAAAAATCAAAACGCTGATGGAGGCGCAGGGGATGTTGCAAATGTTTGGGGATTCCATAGAAGCTGGAAAACAACAGCAACGCGATCAAGCGCAGCGCATCCTGAATCAATTCATGGCTGAGCTGAAGCCCAGTAAGGAATTTGAGGCGAAATTCCGCGCGGAAGTCGAGCGTTTCAACCAAGCGTTAGCAACGCCTTGGACGGCGCAGGAAATAGTCAATATTTGGGCGCGCGTCTATGGCGAGCGCTTTAGTGATGCCGAGCTGGATCAACTGGTGGCTTACTACTCCTCCCCGCTAGGGAAAAAAGAGGTCGCCGCCTCCCAGGCCGCGATGCCCGAACTGAATCGCCAGCTTTATGCGCATGTGACACCGATGATTGAACGCGCAACGGCGGACTTCATTCAGCGTATGCAAATCGTCGCCAAAGAATGCCGTTGTAAACGATAGCCCGATTGTTTCGAGGCCTGCTTGGCGCGAGTCGCCACGCGGCCTTTTTCGCATCCATCTCCCCATGCCGCTATAATCCGCGCCTGTCATTTTTGCGGGTGAATCATGTTGCTGGAAAGTTCTTATGCCCGGCCCCGGTTTACGGGGTTGGTCGGGGCGGCGGATGCGTTGGGGTTGGCGCAGTGGGCTGGGCGGGGTGAGCCGCTGGTGGTGATTGCGGCCAGTGCCTTGGAGGCGCAGCGGCTGCGTGAGGAAATTGGCTTTTTCAATCCGGCCTTGCGCGTGCATTTGTTGCCGGACTGGGAAACCTTGCCGTATGACCATTTTTCCCCGCATCAGGATTTGATTTCCGAGCGCCTGGCGACCTTGCACCATCTGCGCAGCCGGGCTTGCGATGTGCTGATTGCGCCCGTCACCACCGCCTTGTATCCGTTGCCGCCGGTGGCCTATCTGGCGGCTTATACCTTTTTCCTGAAACGCGGCGAGAAGCTGAATGTACCAGCCTTGCGCGAGCAATTGACGCTGGCGGGCTATAGCCATGTGCAGCAGGTGTTGTCGCCGGGCGAGTTTTGCGTGCGCGGCGGGATTATCGACCTGTTCGCCATGGGCAGCGTGTTGCCGTATCGCATTGATTTGTTTGACGATGAGATCGACAAGCTGGCGGCGTTCGATGTGGATAGCCAGCGCACGTTGTATCCGGTGCCGGAAATTCGGCTGTTGCCTGCGCGGGAATTTCCGTTGGACGAGGCCGGGCAGGCGCGTTTCCGGCAGAATTTCCGCGAGCAGTTTGAAGGCGATCCGTCGCGTTCGCCGTTGTACAAAAGTGTCAGCAAGGGCATCGCCCCGGCGGGGATTGAGTATTACCTGCCGCTGTTTTTCGAGCACACCGCCACGCTGTTTGACTACCTGCCGCCCCAGGCGCGGGTATGTTTGCATCACGATGTGGCGGCGGCGATACGGCAGTTTTCCCAAGAAGCGGAATCGCGCTATCGCTTGTTGCGTGGCGATCCGCAGCGCCCGCTGTTGCCGCCTGCCACCTTGTTCCTCGGCGAAGAGGATTTTTACCAGCGTCTGCAAGCCTTTGAGCGCATGGACCTTTTACCGCCGGGGCACGAGAGTGTGAA
>DHYQ01000021.1:0-508 GCA_002414205.1 Gallionellaceae bacterium UBA5126
CAAAATCACCTGACTTTCCGGCACCCCGCTGCGGTTGTACCAGACCTTGCCCAACACCACGGCGTTGCTCAACACAATCAACGCCACCCCGGCCCACAACCCACGCTTAGCCATGTTGCACCTCCACCAGACGTTGCCGCGCCACTTTCAGCCCGAACAGCAGCAACAAGGCAATCCCGCCCAACAGCATGAAAAACAAATACTTGGGCAGAATGTCCCACCACCAATCGAACAGTTTGGTGTACAAAAACACCACAAAAAATACCGTCGCCGTGTTCACCACCTCACGCTGCTGTGCCCGTATGCCCAGCCACACCAAGCCGCCGCCCAACAAAAAGCCGCCCCACTGGTACAAACTTTCCACCCGGACATCGCGCATCGTCGGACACAGGTAACTACCCTCGCCCCAATGCGCCAACACCAACATCGGCAAAAACAGCGCCAACAGACCGAACACCCGGTACAGCGGGTCAAAATCACTGAATTGTGGCCGGGACAGCCAGCGCGG
>DHYQ01000021.1:725-14414 GCA_002414205.1 Gallionellaceae bacterium UBA5126
GCCTTGTCGCTCGGCGTGAGATTGAAAATTTGCCCCAGCATGGCAATGTTCAGGGTGAAACAGACAAACGCCAGCAAGGCCGCCAACTTGCGGAAATAGCCGGTCGGATCGGGCAGCCACAGGGTAAAACCGTAGGACAACAACGCCGCGCCCAGCAAAATGCCCACTTGTGCCGCTTCATCAAAATAGCCCCAGAACTGGTAGAACAGGAAAAACACCCCCGCCGCCAGCGCCAGCGCACCGAGAAACGACACCACACGCATCCCCCAGGACAACTGCTGCGCTTGCTGGGTGCGATCGACATCAAACAACTGGCTGTATTCATTCAATAAACCAGTGTGATAGCCCTGTACCGCTTCGCTTTGTTGCGGCGACAACTGCAACACCTGTGCCGTCGCCAGCCGCGCCAGCTCACGCTGAAACGCCTGAACTTCCCCTACCCGCTGCTGTGCTGTTTCCCGCGTCAACATGTTCGCCTCCTCGTTTTCAGATGATTTCCTGATACACCACCGCCACGATTTCCAGCTCCGTCACCCCGGTGGGCGTGCGCAGCATCACCACATCGCCTTCACGCTGCTTGAGCAGGGCCATGGCCAGTGGCGACACCCAACTGATATGTCCACGCGCCACGTCGGTTTCATCCACGCCGACGATGCAATAGGTGTGCTCATCACCATTCGCGTCGCACACCGTCACCGTCGCACCAAAAAACACCTGATCGGTCGGCGGGCGGCGCGCGGGATCGACGACTTCGCTCAAATCCAGCCGCCGCCGCAAAAAGCGCACACGCCGATCCAACTCGCGCAGGCGCTTTTTGCCGTAAATGTAATCGCCGTTTTCCGAGCGATCGCCATTGGATGCCGCCCAAGTAATCGTGGACACCAACACCGGACGCTCCACCTTCCACAACTGCTCCAGTTCAGCCTGCATGCGGCGTTGCCCCTGCGGGGTCATGTAATTTTTCAGGCCGGAAGGCAAATGTGCTGCCGCAATCTCATCATCATCTGCGTCTTCCCCGTTGCGATTTATCAAGTCCGTCATACAATGCGCATCAAAATAATCAAAAAATTTTGCTGCCATTCTAACGCACCTACCATTGCACCTTTTACGAACATGCCAACCTCATCCATCCCCTGGTTTCAGGAATCACACCTAAAGCTGTTATTTCTGAACTTCCCGCTGCCACTGCTGCTGCTCGACAAAGCAGGTGTACCCATTGCGCAGAACCTGGCCTGCGAACGCGAGTTCCCCGGCGACGAAACCGAAAAAACCGACTGGCAGGCCTTGCTGCAAGCCAGCGCCAATCCCAATCCAGAGCCCACGTTTTTCTACTACGATGCCTCACAGGAAAAAGTCTATGTCCACAGCATGTCTTTCGGTGGCAGCACGATTATGGTGTTGGAAAAATCCACGCAGTTTCAGCATGACCCGGAAATTCGCCTGTTACAACAGCGCATACACGAGCTGGAACGTAGCAATGCCTCCGACCGCCTGACGGGTGCCTGGAACCGCGCACATTTTGAACACATCATTCACGTTGAACTCAGCCGTAGCGTGCGCTACCACCAGCCCATCAGCTTGATTTTTTTCGACATTGACCACTTCAAACACGTTAATGACACCTATGGCCATAGCGTGGGCGATCAGGTGCTGCGCGAATTGGTCAAAGTCATCAAAAACAACATTCGCACTTCCGACATGCTCTTTCGTTGGGGGGGCGAAGAGTTTGCACTGCTGACCACCTCCACCCACTTCCACGCGGCTGAAAAATTGGCCCACATTTTGCGCGCCAAAATTGCCGAGCACCCCATGCCCGCCGTGGAGCAAATCACCATCAGCCTAGGCGTAGCGGAATATCTGAGCGGGGAAGATCAGCAAAGCTGGTTTGAACGCGCCGACCAAGCGCTGTACCAAGCCAAAAACAGCGGGCGTAACCGGGTAGTTGTCGATGCTCGTGGCAATAGCAGCAATTGGGAAGCCGAAGCCCAGGACACACTCAGCATCATGCGTATGCAGTGGCACGATAGCTATCTGTGCGGGCACGCCTTGATCGACCAGGAACACCTTGAACTGTTTGAACTGGCCAACCGTTTGCTGGATAGCAGTGTCCACCGGGCAGAAAATCCAGTGGCATTCATACAAGCCATGGAGATCTTGCTAACACATGTGGCTAAACACTTCGCCGACGAAGAAGCCATCCTCGGCGCACAACAATATGCTGACCTGGAAGTTCACATCCGTGCGCACAAGCGCCTGCTGGAACGGGCCATGCAACTCAAGGAAGCGGCCCTGGAAGGCACGCTTTCTACAGGCGAACTGGTGGATTTTCTGGCGGACGAACTGGTCGCCCGTCACATGCAAAACTCCGATCGCCAGTATTACCCGTTGTTCAACCATTAACTCGACAAGGAACCCGAATCATGCGCTCTCTTCTGCTTGCCCTGCTCTTCCTGTGTCACAGTGCATTTGCGCTGGACACCTCCGAATCCTTTGACAGCCGCTTTGGACATTTACAGATTCAGTCCGATAGTAACGGCAAGCGTAGCCTGCATCTGGCAGAGACGCTGCTGTACAGCGACAGCGGCTATTTCGCCATGAGCCAGGTGCTGCAAATTGCCGACAAGGATGTCATCCTGATCAAGCAAACCCCGGCAACTGCCGAACCGCATCGTTACTTTTTCATTACCCTGAGCAAAAACCAGCCCGCCGTCCTCAGCCAGACGTTTATCGAAGGGGATCGCAAGGTCTTGCCCAAGGTCGAGAATGACACCATCCTCCTGAATCTGGGCCTGCGTGCGGGAAATGTGGAAGTGATCACGTATCAAAATGGTCAGATCACCCTCAAACAAACCCCGCTGCAAGGCAAAAAAGCCAATGAAGAGTACTGTGATTACCTGTATAAACAAATTTACCTCAGCTATGTTGCGGGTAAACAATGTGACGGCGCACCGGAAACCACGGTCTTTGGCGAAGGCGAATCGCCGGCTGAGGTATACCGCCGCATGTTGGATAACGACCCACGCCTGAGTGAACACGGCTTTCAGACCCTGTCCAAGGAGTCCTGCCAAAAAGGCCGGGCAGTACGCTATGGCAACTTCAAAAAACAGGTGTGTGGTAGCGATTAGTTTTTGCAATCTTCAACAAGGAGCGCAACATGAAACAAGGATGGCTAATGGTGCTGCTGTGTGTTAGCACAACAGCTTGGGCAGCAGATTCGGGGCAAGCGGTAGTCAATGCCGGCAAGCGTGTCAACGACAGTGGTGGTGCAACCGGTCAGATGTTACGCCAGGCTAATTCGGCACGCGGTGCGGCACAGACTGCGGGCAAGTTGTCCGGTGCGGGGGCGGCGACTCCCCTGTCGGTAGGTGTCGCCGTCAGTGTCGGCGTGGCCGTCAGCGCCGGCGCCTCGCAAGGCGGCAGCGTGCAACCGGGCGGTGCATCGGGGGTGCAAGCCGTGACCCCCAATGGACAACCACTGACCGTCACGGATGAAACCGTCACCGTCGCCCCACCCAACGAAGCCTTGCAGAAAAAGCCGGACACTCAACTGGAAGGCAAACCGGACAAGGCCCCGGCCACCCCCTGACTAACCGACTCACAAGGAGCTTCACATGCTTAACCTGCTCAAAAAACTCGCTCTGCTGTGGCTGTTGATTGCCCTGCCCGCCTATGCGGGTAGCCAAGCTGGCGGAGAAATTCAATTCACCCCTCAGCAAATCACCAGCTTTGCCAAAAAAGTGGAAAAAAATCTGGCCGCCAAGGGCGCTTATGTCGCCATTCTGGCGCGCATGGGCCGCCCCGCCAGCGAAATGCCGGAAGGCATGCACTACACCCATGTCGCCTTCGCGGTGTATTCGCAAATCACCACCGCCGATGGGCGCAAGGTGCCCGGCTACGCCATCTACAACCTGTACCAGAAAGATGACCAACCCGATGTCAGCACCTTGGTGCAGGACTTCCCGGTGGACTTCTTCTCCGGCGTGGCGGTACTGGAGGCGGGCATCGTGATCCCATCCCCGGAGCTGCAAAAACGCCTGCTAAACGTCATAGGCTCCCCCACCTACGCCGCACTGCATGACCCGCGCTACTCGCTGATTGCCAACCCCTATACGCTGGGGCGGCAGAACTGCACCGAGCACACGCTGGACGTGCTGAATGCCGCCATCTATGAAACCAGCGACATCAACAAGATCAAAATCGCCGAACGCAAGTTTTTCAAGGCCCAGAGCGTGAATGTCAGCCCGTTCAAGCTGATGTTTGGCGCCATGTTCAGCGCTCAGATCACTACAGCGGATCAACCCAAAAGCGTGCCGGAAACCGCCACTTTTGAAACCATCGCCGCCTACCTGAAGCAATACGACCAAGGCAGCGAGATGTACACCGTCCTGCCGGACGCGCCCTGAGAAGCCATTCCAAGCCAGCGGCGGGGCCTCCCCCGCCCTGCCCAAAACAGCGGCGAGCCACCTTTCCACCGGGTATTCCTCCCATTGACCAAGCCCCTGTTCACGGCCTTGCTCGCCCTACACCCATAACGCAGATCTTTGTCTCGATTTCTAAAACCGATGACATACCCTAGGTTATCGACCACACCTTGACCCACTGCCGGTGGTGTATGCCGGGGCCATTACGCTGACGGGTACCAACCCTAGTCAGTTTGCCTTGGCCGCTGGCAGTACCTGCATAGTGGGGTCAGTGTGCCCGCCGGGGGGAGTTGTACGGTCAATGTGCAATACAAACCCACGGCCACCGCCGTGGTGGGGACAACCTATCGTGCCAATGTCTCCTTTAACCTCAACACCGCGACTCAACCGGTTGTGACACTGACCGGCATTCCCAGTGCTGCGGCCAAGGTGTATTACCTGCACACTGACCATCTGGACACCCCACGCAGTATCACCAACACCGCCGGGCAGGAAGTCTGGCGTTGGGACAACACCGATCCTTTTGGTAATAACCTGGCCAATGAGAATCCGTCAGCCCTGGGCACCTTCACCTTCAACCTGCGCTTTCCGGGGCAATACTTTGACAAGGAGACCGGGCTGCATTACAACGTTAACCGGGATTACAATCCGGCGCTGGGGCGGTACATTCAAAGTGATCCGATTGGGTTGAGAGGCGGAATCAATACTTATGGTTATGTGGGGGGGAATCCGCTTTCTTTTGCGGATCCACGCGGTTTACGTCGACCGGATCAAGAAGACCCAACAACACCTGAAAACTGCGCTGCCCTAAAGGAAATGCTGAGTCACTTCGACAAAAAGTCAGCGTTCTTATCGGTTATGGTAGGTTCATACAATGCCGCATATGGTGATAATTTGTTTGCCATCAACGTACCCTACCAGACGATCTTAGGTCCTGTAGATGCAGATTGGATGTTTCGGACTTACGCTTATGGTTTTGGTGGGGACAGAGTTTCATCAAATGTCATTTTTTACTCAGCCAAAGCTTTTTGGAATGTAGTGAATGGAACGCCCCCGTGGGCCGAGATGAACGATCCTTCTTATACGAATGCACCAAATGCAATGGCTTGGCTCGTCGAGCATCAAAATTCCTTTGACAATGCAGGTTTGGCTTTACGGAAGCTTTTTGCGCCTGCCTTACAAAAGTGTTCTTGTGGAAAATGATACTTTTTAGGTTTAAGGAGGAGAAAATATAATGAAAAAATTTTCTCTTGCTTTGTTGCGCTTACTGATTATCTATGGATTAGCCATCTTGATGACAATGGTAATTCACCAATTAAAACCGTATTCAAAAGAAAAATTTGAATCGAGCAATTTTGTTGTGCTTACTCAAGACGCTGGGGGAATAACAACCCAAAAATACTCCCTAGGTAATCGTTGTAAGATTACTCAACCAACTATTCACAGTCAGTATCTTGGCTTAAAGACCAGAATAAAGAATTCTGAGTGGTATTACACGGCAAGTCTATTAGATAACAATACGACCCAAATCAAAATTCAAAGTGGTGTTTTTTACTATGAATACCTCGTAAACGGTGGTTGCATTCATCCAGTACGACAAAAAGATTTTTCTGCATGGGAGGTTGTGCTAGCTCTTGTTTTGTCGATCGCCACCATCATATTTTTTCAGAAATCCGACAAGAATTAATGGCGGATTCAAGGATGAAGTGCAATTTTGAATAATGCCGGTCAGGTGGGCGAGATGCGGTAGCATCGTAGCCCGATAACGTGGACACACCGTATCCACGCTGAAATACAGCCATTCGACGTGTTGCAATGATCCCGACATACAGCCCCAAACAAACCACCCCGCACGCCTTCCTCCACCGCGCTACCCGCCTGCTGCTGGCGGGTCTAGCCCTGCTCAGTGCCCCGGTTCAAGCCGCCATCACCGCCAGTGTCACGCCAGCCAGCCTGACTTTTGCCGCCCAAGGCATGAATACCGTCAGTCCGGCTCAGACGGTCACCCTGAGCAATACCGGGACAGCAGCTTTGAGTATCAGCAGTCTGGTCATGGGCGGCACCAATCCCGCACAATTTACCCTGTCTGGCAGCAGCACCTGTAAAGCCGGGCTGAGTGTCGCCGTGGGAGGGAGCTGTACCATTGCCTTGCAGTTCAGCCCCACCCCCAATCAGGCTCCCGGAGCCAAGAGTGCTACCCTGACCATTACGGATAATGCCACCCCGACCACACAGGTGATTAGCCTGAGCGGGACTACGGTCATGCCTGCCAATACCACGGTGACCACTTCAGCCAGTACCTTGGCCTTTAGTGCCCCCAGTCTGGCCAGTAGTCCGTTGCAAACCCTCAGCCTGAAAAACACTGGCACCCTGCCTCTGGTCATCTACGCAGGGGCCATCTCGCTGGCCGGTACCAACCCTGGTCAGTTTGCCTTGACCGCTGGCAGTACCTGCATCAATACCACCAGTGGGGTCAGTGTCCCCGCCGGGGGGAGTTGTACGGTCAATGTGCAATACAAACCCACGGCTGCCGCCGTGGTGGGGACAACCTATCGTGCCAATGTCTCCTTTAACCTCAACACCGCGACTCAACCAGTCGTGACACTGACCGGTGTCCCCAATGCAGCGGCCAAGGTGTATTACCTGCACACTGACCATCTGGACACCCCACGCAGTATCACCAACACCGCCGGGCAGGAGGTCTGGCGGTGGGACAACACTGATCCCTTTGGCAATAACCTCGCCAATGAGAATCCGTCCGCACTGGGCACCTTCACCTTCAACCTGCGCTTTCCGGGGCAGTACTTTGACAAGGAGACCGGGCTGCATTACAACGTTAACCGGGATTACAATCCGGGGCTGGGGAGGTACATTCAAAGTGATCCGATTGGACTCAGGGGCGGGATCAATACTTACGCCTATGTCGAAGGGAATCCATTACTATGGATAGACTTTGTAGGATTGTGTGATACAAAGAAATGTAGGGGATATGCGAATTTTTCGGCTGTTGGCCCTAATCAGGCTCCTCACGGCGCTTTAGGATTTTCTCCCCCCGTAGGAACAGTTGCAATCAATCCTGCAATTTTTGGTTTACCCTATGACACGATTCCAGAACGAGTCCAGACTCAAAAATATCTGGCGAAATATGGATCGCAAATAAGCATAAGTGCACCAAGATTAAATCTTGGGGAAAACGGCCCTACTTCATCCGCTTTTACAGTTGGTGACGTAGGGAACAAGGATATACGAAATAGTCCTATCCCACGCTTTGATATTTATCGCTATAGCGACCAAGCTGATGCATTAAAGTTTAGCAAGCAGAAGAAGGTATTAACAACAATTACCTTACCGGCTGACCTGTTATGCCCTCCTGGCTTTGAGGAGATCAAGTAAATGGTAAATAAGTATTTAAAGCTGTTGTTTTTGGCTTGGGTCTACCTGATCTCAAATGCACAAAGTTGTTTTGGATTTAATGAACAAGGTACATGGGGGGCAAGTACTATTCCAGTATTTACCTCGATGGACGCGGCAGACGCGTTGGTTCCTTCTCCTAACGGAAGTTTTGTTTTATCCGTAAAAAATTACAAACCGTTTATTGAAAGGACACACCCCCCTAAAGCGAACTATCCCCTCGGCAAACTTGAAATTGGCCCCCCTTTGACGGAGATTGGCTGGGCGCAAAACTCTAATTCATTTTTTTTAAATATCAGTGATGGTGGAGAAGTCGGCACCTGGATGGTACATGCTTTCAAAATTACTTCTGATCGAGTTGTCGAATACACATTCGATGAGTCAATAATGAAGAGGTTCCTGACACGGTTTAATTGTGGCTCGGAACAGGAGACTCCTAACTTTGCGGGAATTCGATGGACCCAGAACAATACAGCGTTGCTAATTGTCGGCGAGATGCCGCCCCATTCAGGGTGTAAATACATGGGTACAATCCGGGGTTATGAATATTCCTTTTTAAGGCGCCAATTATTGAGGGAATATTCCGAAGCGGAATTGATTGAACATTTCCATAAAGACTTGGGCGCGAGGTTTGCTCGTAAATTAAAATCAAAAAATTAGCAGATTGGCAATGGGATAACAACGATCCTTCGCACGTTACAATCAAATCAGGCCGCACTCGTCGCTTGACGACAAAACGCCGGATGAGTTCTACTTCGACAACCTGCCCGCACTGCCCAAAGCAGCATAGGCATTAACCGCAAGGCTTCCACTTAAGAAATGGGAAATACTGTCCAACTGAGCGGAGCCACCTCTAACTAGGAACTAATAGAAATTTATCCAGATTCGATTTGTGCGGGTGCAAAAATGGAAAAGTGGTTGTTAAAGCTCATGGCTGTAAAGGCCCTGTTATTTCTGTAACCGATTATCGATGGAAGTAACATGCCACTTCTAACCGTCCGATTGGTGGTGATTCATGAAGAGACAGGAAGTGAAACTGTTCTGTTAGTGCTTGAATCGCGCCAATACGATCCAGATCATCTTGATGCGTTGGTTAATACATGCCTTTTTCAAGCATTAGAAAAAATTAAAGCAAAAAGCCTTCTGTCTTTGAAAACATGGCATCCAGAGGTTTCTGTTGTGTTAACGGCAAATGATGAAGAGTCTATTAGGCCATCATTGCATCTAAGCCCAAGTACGCTTCTGCACCTATCTGAGGCTGGGGCATCATTTGATTTTGATCCCTATGTTTAACTTGGTGTTGCAGAACTAAGCACCCACCCGAAAAGATACGTTCATGTCCGCCTTCCTCCACCGCCTCCACCGCCTCCACCGCCTGCTGCTGGCGGGTCTAGCCCTGCTTAGTGCCCCGGTTCAAGCCGCCATCACTGCCAGTGTCACGCCAGCCAGCCTGACCTTTGCCGCTCAGGCCATGAACACTGTCAGCCCGGCCCAGACCGTCACCCTGAAAAATACTGGGACAGCCGTTCTGAGTCTCGGCAGTCTGGTCATGGGCGGTGTCAATACCAACCAGTTTACCTTGGTCAGCAGCAGCACCTGTAAAGCCGGGCTGAGTGTCGCTGTGGGGGGAAGCTGTACCGTTGCCTTGCAGTTCAGCCCCACCAGGCATCAGGCGACAGGTGACACTCACGACCTTGCGGCACAAACTTTGAACGGGTTCTAAAATCTCTGCGCGGCCTGACGACCAGGCCGCACGCCTGCCCACGACGGCGGGGGCAATCCCCGCCCGGTTCACAAATCCAGCCACACCCCCCCTTCCTCCACCTTGCACGGCACGTGCCCGGCGCAGCCTTGGTCGGGGGCGACGGCTTCGCCGTTGGTGAGGTTGATGTGCCAGTTGTGCAGCGGGCACACGACCGTTTGCCCGACGACCAGGCCTTGTGACAGTGGCCCGCCCTTGTGCGGGCAGCGGTCGCGCAGGGCGAACACTTGTTGCGGCGCGGTACGGAACAGGGCGATGTCGCCGTCGGGGTGTTGCAGCACGCGGCTGCCCAAGAGGGGAATGTCGTCCAAAAGTGCGATACGTTGCCAGTTCATGCCGAGGCTCCTTGCCAAGTGATGGGGGTAAATTCGCGGGGGTCGGGCTGTTGCCAGGGGTCGGCTTCCGTGCCCAGCGCGTCGAACAGCCGGGCTGCCAGCGCTTGCCGCTGGGCGTCATTTTCCAGCACGCATTGCCGGACATGCGCCATGCCCACCCGGTTCAGGTAATGCACGGTGCGCTCCAGATAGCGTGCCTGTTCGCGGTACAACTGCAAAAACGCCGCACTGTATTCCAGCGCCTCGGCATCGGTTTTGACCTTGACCAGAAACTGCGCCACTTCGGTTTTGATGCCACCGTTGCCGCCGATGTAAATTTCCCAGCCGGAATCCACGCCGATGATGCCCACGTCCTTGATGCCGGACTCGGCGCAGTTGCGCGGACAGCCGGACACGGCGATTTTCACCTTGTGCGGGGCGGCCATTTTCCACAACGCCTGCTCCAGTGCCACGCCCAGCCCGGTGGAGTTTTGCACGCCGAAGCGACACCATTCGCTGCCGACACAGGTTTTCACCGTGCGCAGTGCCTTGGCGTAGGCGTGGCCGCAGGGCATGTCCAAATCGGCCCACACGGCGGGTAAATCCTCCTTTTTTACACCGAACAGGTCGATGCGCTGGCCGCCGGTGACTTTCACCGCCGGAATGGCGTACTTATCCACCACATCGGCGATGCGCCGCAGTTGCGCCGCGCTGGTCGTCCCGCCCCACATGCGCGGCACCACCGAATAGGTGCCGTCCTTCTGGATGTTGGCGTGCGCCCGCTCGTTAATCAGCTTGGATTGCGGGTCATTGGCTGCGGCGTGCGGATGGGCGCAGCGCAGGTAATAGTTCAAGGCCGGGCGACAGGTGGCGCAACCGTTGGGGGTACGCCAGCCCAGCGTTTGCATCACCTGCGGAATGCCGGTCAGGGTTTGTGCCTGAATGGCGGCGCGCACCGCTTCGTGGCTGAGATCGGTACAGCCGCACAGCGCCGGTTCGCGTTTTTCCGTCGGGGCGTAATCGCCGCCCAAGGTGTTGGCCAGAATTTGCTCCACCAGCCCGGTGCAGGAGCCACAGGAAGCCGAAGCCTTGGTGTGCTTGCGCACTGCGTCCAGCGTGAACAAGCCTTGCGACTGAATCGCCGCCACGATGCTGCCCTTGCACACCCCGTTGCAGCCGCAGACTTCCGCCTCATCCGGCAACTCGGCGGCCTTATTTTGGCCCTGATGCCCTGCCGTGCCGAGATGCGACTGACCGAACATCAAATGCGCCCGCAATTCGCCGATTTCCTGCCCGTCGCGGATCATCTGGAAATACCAGGCCCCGTCTTGGGTGTCGCCATACAGCACCGCGCCCAGCAATTTGTCATCGCGCAGCAGCAATTTTTTATACACCCCCGCGCCGACATCCTGCATCAGGATTTCCTCGCAGCCCTCACCGCCCATGAAATCCCCCGCCGAGAACAAATCAATGCCGGTCACTTTCAGCTTGGTGGCCGTCACCGAGCCGCTATAGGCCGCGTCGCTTTCCCCGGCCAGATGGCGGGCGCAGACCTTGGCCATGTCAAACAGCGGCGCAACCAGGCCATAGCTCACCCCGCGATGCGACACGCACTCACCCAAGGCGTAAATGGCCGGGTCGCTGGTTTGCAACGCGTCGTTGACCACGATGCCGCGCTGGCAATCCAGTCCGGCGGCTTCGGCCAAAGCACTGGCCGGACGGATGCCCACCGCCATCACCACCAAATCGGCGGGCAATTCCGTGCTATCTGCCAAGCGCACCGCCTGCACCCGCCCCTCACCCAGCAAGGCCGCCGTTTGCGCCCCCAGCTTGAAGCGCAAGCCCTTGGCTTCCAGTGATTGTTGCAACAAATTGGCGGCGGCCTGATCCAGTTGCCGCTCCATCAGCCAGGGCATGAGATGCACCACCGTCACTTGCATGCCGCGCAGGGCCAAGCCGTTGGCAGCTTCCAGTCCCAGCAACCCGCCGCCGATCACCACCGCGTGGCGATACTCGCGGGCGGCGGCCAACATGGCTTCGGTGTCCTGAATGTCGCGGTAGCCTATCACCCCCGGCAAGTCCTTGCCCGGCACCGGCAGCACAAACGGCGTCGAGCCAGTGGCCAGCAGCAAGTGGTCATATTCCGCGCAGGTACCGTCCTCGGCATACACCCGTTTTTGCTCGCGGTCGATGCGCACCACTTTTTTGCCGATATGCAGGGTGATGCCGTGCTGCGCATACCAGTCCAAATCGTTCAGGATGATGTCCTGAAAAGTTTGCTCCCCAGCCAGCACCGGCGACAGCAGGATGCGGTTGTAGTTGGGATGCGGCTCTGCGCCGAATACCGTGATGTCGTAGCGTGCCGGGGCCAGCTTCAGCAATTCCTCCAGGGTGCGTACCCCGGCCATGCCGTTTCCGACCAGCACCAGTTTCAATTTATTCATCGGTGTTGCTCCTCAAAATGTGCGGCGATTCGCTTCAGTTCCGGTACGCAAGAGCCGCATTGCGTACCACAGCGCAAGGTTTGTTGCAGGGCAGGCACACCGCCGCCCCGCGCCAGTTGTTGCTGGATGTCGTTTTCCGCCACATCCAGACAGGTGCAGACGATGCGTCCGCGTGTGGGGGTTTGGCCGGGTGGCTCGCGTTGCGGCGACAGCAGCCAGCGCCGCTCGGCCTGCACATCGCGCCCCTGCCCCAGCCATTCCTTCAGCCAGCTACCCGCTGCTATTTCCCCGCCCAGACGCAAACAATCCAGTTGCCCGTCGCGTAGGCGCAGCCGTTTATCCACGCCGCTGGCGACATCGCGGTAGTGCAAATCGCTGGTGGACAAATCCAGCAGCGCATCCAGCTCGGCCAGCCAATCCGCTGAGGGTGCCGCCGCCAAATCCGCCCGCAGCACCAGCACCGCCTGCTGCGGCCCGCCGTACCAGCCCAGAGTGGCGTAGTCGCAACGTGCCAGCCAGGCCTGCAAAGCGGGCTGCAAAGTCGCATCGCGGCACAACACCAGCAGCGGCCAGGGCAGATCACACTTCCGCACTTGCACGGCGGCCTGCTTCAAGGCCGGTTGCGCGGAAAACGGGTCGCACACCGCCGCCGTCACGGCATTTACCCCGGCCCCATTCATCCAGCGCGGCCCCCAGTGCATAGGCAAAAACACCTGCCCCGGCGGGCAATCTGCCTCGCTTTGCACCCGCACCTTGAGTTGTCCCGCCGCACTGCGCACCTCCGCCACGTCCCCGTCGCGCAAACCCCGCGCCGCCATATCGTCCGGCGACAGACTCAACAGCGGCTCGCCAACATGGTTGAACAGCTTGGGCACCCGCCCGCTGCGGCTCATGCCATGCCACTGGTCACGCAAGCGACCGCTATTCAGATGCAGCGGGAACTCTGCCGTGACGGGGCTGGGCGAGGCTTGCGGCAGCACAAACTGCGCCCGTCCGCTGGCGGTGGGAAAACGCCCATCGGCATACAGCCGCGCCTGTCCCGCCGTGGCCGCTGCCGGGTAGGGCCATTGCTGCGGCGCGGCTTCCAGCACGGCATAGCTCAAACCGCCGATGTCTAGATCGCGCCCGACGGTGCTGGCGCGGTGTTCGTTGAAAATATCTTCCTCATCAGCAAAATTCAGCGGACACGCCACGCCCAGCCGCGCCGCCAGGCGCTGGGCAAATGCCTGGGCAATGGCCCAATCCGGGCGCGCTTCTCCCGGCGCAGGCACGGCGGCACGCACACGGGCAATGCCGCGCTCGGAATTGGTCTGCGTGCCGGATTTTTCGCCCCAGGT
>DHYQ01000021.1:14491-18853 GCA_002414205.1 Gallionellaceae bacterium UBA5126
GTGTCGCTGCTGGCAAAGGCGTCCTGCACCACCACCAACTCGGCCTGCTGCAAGGCCGCCCGCACCACCGCGCTATCCGGAAGGGAATGCACCGGGTTGGTACAAACGATCCACACGGCTTTCAGCTTGCCTGCCCGCAAGGCATCAAACATGGGCACCGCCGTCAGGCCGGGCTGGGCGGGCAAGTCCGCCACGCCCCACAGCGCCGCCACTTCCGCTCGGTGCGCCGGGTTTTGCCAGTCGCGGTGTCCGGCCAGCAAATTCGCCATCGCCCCCACTTCCCGTCCGCCCATGGCATTCGGTTGCCCGGTCAGCGACAGCGGGGCTGCGCCCGGCTGGCCGATTTTCCCGGTGGCCAAGTGCAGGTTAATCAGCGCGGCATTGTTGTGCGTACCGCTTTGCGACTGGTTCAGCCCCTGGCAATACAGCGACAGGCTGGGGCCACGGGCAAACCAGTGCGCCGCCTGCACGATGTCGGCCTCGGCCAAGCCACATTGCGCGGCGGCATAGGCCAACGGCGTGGCATATACCTGCTGGTGCAGTGCCGCAAAACCATCGGTGTGTTTAGCGACAAAATCCTCGTCCAACAGTCCATCCCGCAGCACCACCTGCAACAGCGCGTTGAGCAGCACGATGTCCGTTCCGGGTCGCACCGCCAGATGCAAATCGGCGCTACTGGCCGTATCGGTACGGCGCGGATCGACCACAATCAGCTTCTGTTGCGGATTGCGCTGCCGGGCTTGCTCGACGCGGCGGAACAGCACCGGATGAGCATGCGCGGTATTCGAGCCGACAATCAGAATGCAGCCTGCCTGCTCGATATCGGCATAACAGCCCGGCGGTGCATCCGTACCCAGCGTGGCCTTGTAGCCTGCCACCGCCGAGGACATGCACAAGCGCGAGTTGGAATCGACGTTGTTGCTGCCGATTAGCCCGCGCACCAGCTTGTTGAAGGCGTAGTAATCCTCGGTCAGCAACTGCCCGGACAGGTAAAACCCCACCGCATCCGGCCCGTGTTGCTGCACGATGGCGGCAAAGCGCTCGGCCAACGTGTCCAGCGCCGCGTCCCAGGACACCCGCTGCGGCACCGCTCCCCGCTGGGGACGCAGGGCCGGATACAGCAAGCGCCCATCCGCAGCAGTGGTCAGGTGCAGGGTGGCACCCTTGCTGCACAAGCGCCCGGCGTTGACCGGATGGTCGGGGTCGCCACGCACGCCGCTGATGCGCTCGCCATCGCTTTGGATGATGACGCCGCAGCCGACACCGCAGTAGCAGCAGATGGAGCGGGTTTCGCGCATTAGGCGGCTTCCTTGTGGGCTTGTTTCTGGTACAGGAATTCCAGCACCGCGCCGCGCAACGCGTGGTAGTGCGGGTCATTGGCCAAGGTCAGGCGGTTGCGCGGCTTGGGCAAATCGACGTGCAGAATGTCGCCGATAGTGGCCGCCGGGCCATTGGTCATCATCACGATGCGATCCGACAGCAGCACCGCCTCATCCACATCGTGCGTCACCATCACCACCGTGCTTTGCGTTTCCGCCACGATTTTCATCAGCTCATCCTGCAAGTGGGCGCGGGTCAGGGCATCCAGCGCGCCAAACGGCTCATCCAGCAGCAACACCTTGGGCTGCATGGACAGGGCACGGGCAATACCCACGCGCTGCTTCATGCCGCCGGAAATTTCGTGCGGATATTTCTGCGCCGCGTGCGACAGATGCACCAGCGCCAGCGCGGCATCGGTACGCTCGCGTAGCTGGGCTTTGCTTTCCGTGGCGGCAAACACCCGCTCCACCGCCAGATAAACGTTCTGGAAGCAGGTCAGCCATGGCAACAGCGAATGGTTCTGAAACACCACCCCGCGCTCCGGCCCCGGCCCGGCGATTTCCCGCTCGGCGCACAGCAGCACACCGTCGGTGGGGCTCAACAACCCGGCAATCAGGTTGAGCAAGGTCGATTTGCCGCAACCAGAATGGCCGATCAAGCTGATGAACTCGCCCTTGGCGATACGCAGGTTGATGTCCTGCAAGGCCACAAACGTGCCCTGCCGGGTATGAAAGGTCATGTTGACCTGTTCGACTTGTACAAATTTTTGCATGTTCTGCTCCTTATGCTCGTACTCGGCCAGCCAGCCAAATCAACACTTGCTCCAGCAACAATCCGATGCAGCCGACCACGAAAATCGCAATCAGGATGTGCTCCACGTTGAGGTTGTTCCACTCGTCCCATACCCAGAAGCCCAGCCCCACGCCGCCGGTCAACATTTCCGCCGCCACGATCACCAGCCAGGCGGTGCCGATGGACAGGCGCACGCCGGTCAGCAAATACGGCAAGGTGGCCGGAAAGAGGATGGTGGTGAAAATTTTCCACTCCGACAGGTTGAGCACCCGCGCCACATTCAGGTAATCCTGTGGCAGTTGGCGCACGCCCATGGCGGTGTTGATAATCAGCGGCCAGATGCTGGAGATGAAAATCACCCAAATCGCCGCCGGATTGGCCGACTTGAACACCAACAGGCCAATCGGCAACCAGGCCAGCGGTGACACCGGGCGCAACAGGCTGATGATGGGCGCGGTCATCTTGTCCAAAAACGGGAAGCGCCCAATCAGGAAGCCGAGTGGAATCCCCAACGCGGCGGCCATGCCGAAGCCGGTGCCCACCCGTTCCAGCGAGAACAGGATATTCCAGCCAATGCCCTGGTCGTTGGGACTGTTGCGGTAGAACGGATCGCTGAACAGTTTGAGGGCGGATTCCCAGGTTTGCATCGGGCTGGGCAGGCTGCTGTTGCTGTGGGCGACCAGACTCCACAGCAACACGAAGCCGCTCAAACCAATCAGCGGCGGCAAGGCCGTGTGCAACAAAAAGTGTTTGACGCGGCTGTTCATCATGCTTTCACCTTGAAGCTGGCGGCATACTGTTTGGGATTCTTGCCGTCCCACACCGTGCCATCAAACAACTTGCTGCTGCGCAGATCGTCCTTGGGAACGGACACCTTGACCTGGCTGGCGGCCTGACGATACAGCGCGGTCTGGTTGATTTTCTTCGCCACCGCCAGATAATCCGGCTCCTCCTTGAGCAAGCCCCAGCGTTTGTGCTGGGTCAGGAACCACATGCCGTCGGACAAGTATGGGAAATTCACCGCGCCGTCGTTGAAGAACTTCATGTAGTTGGGATCGTTCCACTTGCGGCCCAGACCGTCCTCGTATTTACCTTCCAGACGCTGGTCAATCACATCTACCGGGCAATTGACGAAGGATTTGTCGGCAATCACCGTGGCAATCTTGCGCCGGTTGGCCATCACATCCAGATAGCGCGAGGCTTCCAGCACCGCCATGATCAGGGCACGGGCGGTGTTGGGATAACGCTGGGCAAACTCGGCGGTACAGCCCAGCACCTTTTCCGGGTGATCCTTCCAGATGTCCTGCGTAGTGGCGGCGGTAAAGCCAATCTTGTCGTAGATGGCGCGGTTGTTCCACGGCTCGCCAACGCAGAAGCCGTCCATATTGCCGACGCGCATGTTGGCCACCATTTGCGGCGGCGGCACGGTGATGGTTTTCACATCGCTGAGCGGATTGATGCCGTGCGCCGCCAGCCAGTAGTACAGCCACATGGCATGCGTGCCGGTGGGAAAGGTCTGGGCAAAGGTGTAGTCGCGCTTTTCGGCATCCACCAGTTTCTTCAGCGCCGCGCCGGTTGTCACACCCTTGTCGCGCAACTGGTTGGACAGGGTAATGGCCTGACCATTGTTGTTGAGGGTCATCAACACCGCCATGTCCTTCTTCTGCCCACCAATGCCCAGTTGCACGCCATACACCAGGCCATACAGCACATGCGCGGCGTGCAACTCGCCGTTCACCAGCTTGTCGCGCACCCCGGCCCAGGAGGCTTCCTTGGACAGGGTGAGTTTGAAGCCGTACTTTTCATCCAGCTTCAACACCGACACCATCACCAGCGAGGCGCAGTCGGTCAGCGGAATAAAGCCCGCCTTGACCTCCTTCAACTCCGGCGCATCGGAGCCACCGGCCCAAGCCGCGCTACGCACCCCGTCCGGTACCATGGACAGCAACGCCGCCCCACCCAATGTGCCCAATCCGCTTTTCATAAAAGACCGCCGCTCCTGTTTGAAATCATTGCCTTCGTTGCTCATGTCGCTCTCCTAGATAAAAAATCGTGCCAACAAAAAAGGCGTTCACGCGCCGAGCTTTCGCCCGACACCTGAACGCCTTCGTTCCTGAACCGCCATCGCCGTTGACAGCGGTTCCATATTTGAATCCGTACCCTCCTTTGCCCCTTCCCCCTTGCAGGGGGAAGGTTGGGATGGGGGTAGAAGCGTTGCATCGAATCTAACTTCTACCCCCACCCTAGCCC
>DHYQ01000083.1:0-511 GCA_002414205.1 Gallionellaceae bacterium UBA5126
ACGAACAGGAACAGCACCATCACCGCGCCGACATACACCAGCACCAAGGTGATCGCCAGGAACTCGGCTTCCAGGGTCATCCAGATGCCCGCCGCGCTACAGAACGCCAGCACTAGGAACAAGGCCGCATGCACGGGATTGCGCGACGTAATCACGCCCACCGACGCGAACACCGTCAGTGCCGCAAACAGGTAAAACACAACGCTCAGAAAACTCATCATTTGCCCTTTTCTAATAGTGTGGGTGATTAGCGGAACTTGGCGTCCGCTGCACGATCCTTGGCAATCTGCGCTTCGTGCTTGTCGCCCACCGCCAGCAGCATTTCCTTGGTGTAGTACAAGTCGCCGCGATTTTCACCGTGGTACTCGAACACGCGGGTTTCCACAATGGCATCCACCGGACAGGATTCTTCGCAGAAACCGCAGAAGATGCACTTGGTCAGGTCGATGTCATATTGTGTGGTGCGACGCGAACCATCTTCACGCTCGGCCACTTCAATCTTGATCGCCAA
>DHYQ01000083.1:606-2694 GCA_002414205.1 Gallionellaceae bacterium UBA5126
GCATGCAGACCACGGAAGCGGTGGCTTTGTGGGGTCTTTTCTTCCGGGAACTGCACGGTGATCTTGCGGGCGAACATGTAGCGCCCGGTCAGGGCCAAGCCCTTGACCAACTCGTACAGCAGGAAGGTTTTAAAGAAATTGGTAATCTTTTCCATATTGTTCTCCAGCCCTTACCAAATCCAGGCTTTTGTTTGCATCCAGGCACCCACCACCACCACCCAGACGATGGAAATGGGAATGAACACTTTCCAGCCCAAGCGCATCAACTGATCGTAGCGATAACGGGGGAAAGTCGCCCGGAACCACAGGAACAGGAACAGTACGAAGGCCATCTTGCCCAGCAACCAGACGATGCTGTCCGGCAGGAAAGGGAAGGGGGATACCCAGCCGCCCAGGAACATGATGGCGGTCAGCGCGGCAATCAGAATCATGTTGGCGTATTCAGCCAGGAAGAACAGCGCGAACGCCATGCCGGAGTATTCCACGTGGAAACCCGCCACGATTTCGGACTCACCTTCGGCCAAGTCAAATGGGGCACGGTTGGTTTCGGCCACGCCTGAAATCAAATACACCAGAAACATGGGGAACAGCGGAATGAAATACCAGTGCCAGAAGCCGCCGCTTTGACCTTTCACAATGTCGCCCAGATTCAGGCTTTGCGCCGCCATCAACACCGTTACCAGCGCGAAACCCATGGCGATTTCGTAAGACACAATTTGTGCCGCCGAGCGCAGCGCACCGAGGAAGGCGTACTTGGAGTTGGAGGCCCAACCGGCGATGATCACGCCATACACGCCCAGCGAGGTCATGGCCAGAATGTACAGCAGACCGGCGTTGACATCCGCCAGCACCAGTTCGGCATTGAACGGCAACACCGCCCAAGCCGCCAGCGCAGGCATCAGCGACATGATGGGGCCGATGATGAACAGCGCTTTGTTAGAGCCGGTGGGGATGATGATTTCCTTCATGAACAGCTTGACGCCGTCGGCCAGCGGTTGCAACAAGCCGAAATAACCCACGCGGTTCGGGCCAATCCGTACTTGCATCCAGCCGATCACCTTGCGTTCAGCCAAGGTCAAATAGGCCACGGCACCCATCAGTGGGCCGACAATCAGCACGATCTTCAGCAGATTCCACACCACGACCCACAGCGGGCCGAACAAGCCTTGTCCGAAATGTTGAATTGTTTCCAGCATCATGCACGCTCCACAGTAATCGTCCCCAACATTGCACCCAGGGCAGAAGTTGCTTCATGTCCAGCGGCTACGCGCACGGCTTGCAGCGGCAAACCTTCGTCGGCGACGGCGGTCAACACAGCTTGTCCATTACCTTGCGACACCTTGACCGCTTCACCGGCAGACAGGCCCAGGCTGGCCAATGTTTGCGGATGCAGGCGGGCGGCGGGTGCTGCGCCATCCGGGGTTTTGTGCACGGCCACGGCGCGCCGTACCACGGCATCGGTGCTGTAAATCGGCACATCGCTGACACGTTCCAAGCCGTTGCTGGCGATGGTGGTGTCCACGGTGATGCCGCTGATGCGGTTGTTGAGGCGGGCGGCGAGGTCGCCATTGCCCAACACGTCATCACGCACGGCTTCGGAGCTGTTGTAGTCAAATCCGGCCACGTCCAGCAAATTGCCCAGCACGCGCAGTACCTTCCAGCCGGGGCGGGCTTCGCCCAGCGGCTTGACAGCGCCCTTGAAGGATTGTGCCCGGCCTTCGGTGTTGACGAAGGTGCCGGAGGTTTCGGTGAACGGCGCGATGGGCAGCAGCACGTCGGCATAATCCACGGCGCGGTGTTTGTAAGCCGACATGGCCACCACCAGATCGGCTGCTTGCATGGCTTGCAGCGCGGCTTGTGGGTTGTGCATGTCCAGCTCTGGCTCGACATTCAGCAGCAGGTACGCCTTGCGTGGGCTGGCCAGCATTTGTGCGGCATTCAGGCCATCCTTGCCGGGCACGGCACCGGCGATATAACCGCCGACGCTGTTGGCTGCTTCGCCCAGATAGCCGAAGGTGGCTCCGGTCAACTCGGCGATTTGCTGTGCCAAAGTGGCCAGTTGGGCGGCTTGGGGATGTTGTTGCGCCA
>DHYQ01000083.1:2887-3569 GCA_002414205.1 Gallionellaceae bacterium UBA5126
ACGATGGCTTGGTTGGCCACCGGCATCAGCAGGTCGTCGGCGCTGGCATGCAGCACGTTGGCTTGCGCGCCCTTCTTGACGGCAGCGCGGATGCGTTGCGCCAGCAGCGGATGATCTTTACGCAAGAAACTACCCACCACCAAGAAGCGGTCGCGGCTGTTCAAATCGGCAATCGGCATGCCCAGCCAAGGTGCCCCGGCGGCTTGTGCGTCGGCACTGAAATCAGACTGGCGCAGGCGGAAATCGACGTTGTTGGAACCCAGTCCGCGCAGCAGTTTTTGCAGCAGAGCCAGTTCTTCCAGTGTGCTATGGGGGGTTGCCAGTGCGGCGATGTGTTCGGCACCGACGCCATTGGCGATTTGGCGCAGTGCGTTGGCGATGTATTCCAGCGCGGCGGCCCATTCAACTTCTACCCATTGGCCATTTTGCTTCAGCATGGGTTTGGTCAGACGGTCAGCAGCGTTCAGGCCTTCGTAGCTGAAGCGGTCTTTGTCCGAAATCCAGCATTCGTTGACGGCCTCGTTTTCCACGGGTGTCACACGCAGCACTTGGTTGTTCTTGATGTGAATCGCCAGATTGGCCCCTACGCTGTCATGCGGGCTGACCGACTTGCGGCGGGACAATTCCCACGAGCGGGCGGTGTAGCGGAACGGCTTGCTGGTCAACGCGCCCACCGGGCACA
>DHYQ01000083.1:3835-4829 GCA_002414205.1 Gallionellaceae bacterium UBA5126
TGCAATTGGCATTCGCCACCTTGATCGCAAATCGGGCAATCCAGTGGGTGGTTAATCAGCAGGAATTCCATCACGCCTTGCTGGGCCTTGACCGCCATATCGGAGCGGGTCTTGACCTTCATGCCTTCGGCCACGGGCGTAGCGCAAGCGGGCAAAGGCTTGGGGGCTTTTTCCACTTCCACCAGACACATGCGGCAACTGGCGGCGATGGAAAGTTTTTTGTGATAACAGAAGTGCGGGATATAAATCCCCGCTTGTTGGGCGGCATGGATCACCATGGAACCACGCGCTGCCTCAACTGCCTTACCGTCAATTTCGAGTTTAATCATGTTCGCTCACCTGTGCGTTACACCAAGCAACGCTTGTGTTCAATGTGGTATTCAAACTCGTCGCGGAAATTACGCAACATCCCCTGTACTGGCCACACGGCGGCTTCGCCCAGCGCACAGATGGTGCGACCGGCGATATTGCCGCCTATGCTCAACAGCAGATCCAAATCTTCCGGGCGACCTTGGCCGTGTTCGATGCGATGCACGATGCGGTACAGCCAGCCGGTGCCTTCGCGGCAGGGCGTACACTGGCCGCAGGATTCTTCGTGGTAGAAGTAGGACAGGCGCTCCAGCGCACGCACCATACACACCGTGTCATCCATGACGATCACCGCGCCGCTACCCAGACCGGAACCGGCCTTCTGGATGCTGTCATAGTCCATGGTCAAGTCCATCATGACTTCGCCACGCACCACTGGCATGGAGGAACCGCCGGGAATCACCGCCTTCAGCTTGTGCCCGTTGCGCACGCCACCGGCCATTTCCAGCAATTCGGCAAATGGAGTACCCATCGGTACTTCAAAATTGCCGGGATTGTTGACATGCCCGGACACGGAGAACAGCTTGGTGCCGCCGTTGTTGGGCTTGCCGATTTCCAGGAAATTTTGCCCGCCGTGCTTGATGATGTACGGGATACTGGCAAAGGTTTCGGTGTTGTTGATGGT
>DHYQ01000083.1:4847-6200 GCA_002414205.1 Gallionellaceae bacterium UBA5126
ATGGTGGTGGGCTTGCCGTACAGACCGAAGCTGGCGGGGAAGGGCGGCTTGAAACGTGGTTGGCCCTTCTTGCCTTCGATGGATTCCAGCAAGGCGGTTTCTTCGCCGCACACGTAGGCACCGTAGCCCAGATGGTTATGCAGGTCGAACTCAAAGTCCGAACCCAGAATATTTTTGCCCAGATAACCGGCTGCACGGGCCTCTTCGCAGGCCGCTTCCATGCGCTCGTAGGCTTCAAAAATTTCGCCGTGCACATAGTTATAGCCGACCTTCACATCCATGGTGTAAGCGGCGATCGCCATGCCTTCGATCAGGCTGTGCGGGTTGTAGCGCAGAATGTCCCAGTCCTTGCAGGTGCCAGGTTCGCCTTCGTCGGTGTTGCAGACGATGTAGCGGTCGCCAGTCAGATTGCGCGGCATGAAACTCCACTTCAGGCCGGTGGGAAAACCGGCACCACCGCGTCCGCGCAGGGCAGATAGTTTGACTTCGGCGATGATGGCTTCGGGCGTCATTTTTTCGGTCAGCACCTTGCGCAGGGCTTGATAACCGCCCGCCTTCAAATAGGTTTCCAGCGTCCAAGGCTGGTCATATTCGCGGGTAAATTGGGTAACCTGTCCGTATTTCATTTGTCCAACTCCGCCAGAATCTGGTCAATTTTTTCCGGGGTCAGATGACCGCATAGACGTTTGTTGTTGATGGTGGCCACGGGTGCGTCGATACAAACGCCCATACACTCACCTTCACGCAAGCCGATCTTGCCGTCGGGGGTCACTTCGTTCAGGCCGATGCCTAACTTTTGCTCCAGATACTTGACGGTATCCAGCGCGCCGCACAGGGTGCAAGACAAGTTGGTACACACGGTCAGCGTGTACTTGCCCATCGGCTTGAGGTTGTACATGTGGTAGAAAGTGGCCACTTCGTACACGGCGATCGAGGTCATGCCCAGATAGGCTGCGACTTCATCAATGGCTTCGTTGGAAATCCAGCCACGCTCATCCTGTACAAAGCGCAGGGCGGCCATGACAGCGGATTGTTTTTGATCGGCGGGATACTTTTTCAGTTCGCGGTCGATCTGTTGTTGAATGTTGGTGGATAACATCAGCGGTCAATCTCCCCAAAAACGATGTCCTGTGTCCCGATAATGGTCACCACGTCGGCAATCATATGGCCGCGCGACATTTCGTCCAGACCGGACAGATGGGCGTAGCCCGGTGCACGAATCTTCAGGCGATAAGGCTTATTGGCGCCATCCGACATCAGATAAATGCCGAATTCACCCTTGGGATGCTCAACGGCTGCGTAGGCTTCGCCTTCTGGAATGTGCAAGCCTTCGGTAAACAACTTGAAGTGGTG
>DHYQ01000075.1:0-5122 GCA_002414205.1 Gallionellaceae bacterium UBA5126
GCATCGGCACCGTGCTGGCCGACAACCCGCGCCTGAATGTGCGCGACATTGCCACCGAGCGCCAGCCTTGGCGCGTGGTGCTGGACAGCCGCTTGCGCCTGCCGCTGGATGCGCAAATTTTGCAAGGCGGTCGCTGCCTGATCTACACCACCCCCGCCGCCGCGCCGGACAAAATCGCCGCGCTGGAACAACTGGGCGCGACCATCTGCGTGCTGGAAGGCGAGCATCCCAATCCATCCGCCGTGCTACGCGACTTGGCGCAACGCGGCCACAATGAAATTCTGCTGGAAGCCGGTGCAAACCTCAACGGCGCATTCCTTCAAGCGGGCTGTGTGGATGAATTGCTGCTGTACATCGCCCCGCAATTATTGGGCGACGCGGCGCGCGGCATGGCGGCGTTGGGTGAGTTCACCAGCCTGTCGCAGCGCATCGACCTGCATTGGCAAGATGTGCGCGCCGTCGGCAACGACCTACGCATCCTAGCGGCCATTCGCCACAAACCCACACAAAATGTCGCCGAGTGAGCGCAAATCCCGGCAATTTCCAGCATTGCCGCCGAGCGCCATTTCCACCCGGCAAATTTTTCCTGAAGTTCATGGATATAAAGGCAAAAAGCGTTTGACACGCTCTGATACGTACAATAGAATGCGCGCCCTTCAAGGATTACTCACCGAATTTTAGGAATTGTGGCTATGAAAACATTTTCCGCTAAGGCCCAAGAAGTCCAGCACGACTGGCTTCTGGTTGACGCAGCAGACCAAGTGCTTGGCCGCTTGGCTGCACAGATCGCCATGCGTTTGCGTGGCAAACATAAAGCGATTTACACCCCCCACGTGGATACGGGTGACTTCGTTGTGGTGGTCAACGCCGAGAAGTTGCGCGTCACTGGCAACAAGGCGGAAGCCAAGCTGTACCATCGCCACACCGGCTACCCCGGTGGCTTGTACACCACCAACTTCACCAAGCTGCAAGCCAAACATCCCGCACGTGTGCTGGAAAAGGCCGTCAAGGGCATGCTGCCCAAGGGCCCACTGGGCTACGCCATGCTGCGCAAGATGAAGGTGTACGCTGGCCCCGAACACCCACACACCGCACAACAACCCAAACCAGTTAACCTGCTGAAGGCATAACCATGAGCGCTACTTACAACTACGGCACAGGCCGCCGCAAGAGCGCGGTTGCTCGCGTGTTCATCAAGCCCGGCAAGGGCGACATCGTGGTCAACGACAAACCCGTTGACGTGTTTTTCTCCCGCGAAACTGGCCGCATGATCGTGCGCCAACCGCTGACACTGACTGACACGCTGGGCAAGTTTGACATTCTGGTCAACGTCAGCGGCGGCGGCGAAGCTGGTCAAGCCGGTGCGGTGCGCCACGGTATCACCCGCGCCCTGATCGAATACGATGCAAGCCTGAAGACCACCCTGAAGCAAGCTGGTCTGGTGACCCGCGATGCCCGTGAAGTGGAACGTAAGAAAGTCGGCCTGCGCAAGGCACGTCGCCGCAAGCAATTCTCCAAGCGTTAATCGCTGGAAATGTTTGGCAAAAAGCCGCCTTCGGGCGGCTTTTCCATTGGGGTTGTTGTATGATGCGAGCCGTTTTGCAACCGACCCTCCTACAAGGATTTGAGCATGATTAAAGTTGGCATCGTTGGCGGCACTGGCTATACCGGCGTCGAATTGTTGCGCCTGCTGGCCGCCCATCCCCAAGTTTCCCTGCAAGTCATCACCTCCCGCGCCGACGCGGGCACCCCAGTCAGCCAGATGTTCCCCAGCCTGCGCGGCTTTGTGGATTTGGCTTTCACTCATCCTGACGAAGCGCATCTAGAGCAATGCGACGTGGTGTTTTTCGCCACGCCCAACGGCATTGCCATGCAGCAAGTGCGCGTCTTGCTGGAGGCAGGCGTCAAGGTCATCGACCTGGCTGCCGACTTCCGTCTGCAAGACATTCCTACTTGGGAAAAGTGGTACGGCATGAGCCACGCCTGCCCGGATTTGGTCGCCGAGGCGGTGTATGGCCTGCCGGAAATCAACCGGGACGCCATCAAGCAAGCACGCCTGATCGCCAATCCCGGCTGCTACCCCACCGCCGTGCAACTGGGCTGGCTGCCGCTACTGGAAGCCGGCGTGATTGACACTAGCAGTCTGATTGCCGATGCCAAATCCGGCGTATCCGGCGCAGGCCGTGGCAGCAGCGTGGCGCATCTATTTTCGGAATGCACCGATAGCTTCAAGGCTTATGGTGTTGCTGGGCATCGCCATTTGCCCGAAATCAAGCAAGGCCTCGCACGCATGGTCGGCAAGGAAGTCGGCCTGACTTTTGTACCGCACCTGACGCCGATGATCCGTGGCATCCACGCCACGCTGTACGGCAAGTTGACCCGCGACGTGGACTTGCAGGCACTGTTTGAAGAGCGCTATGCCGACGAACCTTTCGTGGATGTGCTGCCCGCTGGCAGCCACCCAGAAACCCGCTCGGTGCGCGGCTCCAACCGTTGCCGTATTGCTGTGCATCGCCCGCAAGGCGGCGATACTGTCGTGGTGCTATCCGTCATTGATAATCTGGTCAAGGGTGCCGCCGGTCAGGCGGTACAAAACATGAACATCCTGTTTGATCTACCGGAAACCACCGCACTGAACCACGTGCCGCTGCAACCCTGATTATGTGGAGACGCGCCAAACGCCGCTTCAGCATCTACGCCCCCAAGGTTTCCATACGCCCACACATTCCGTGGTATCTGCGCTGGGGACTGGTGCTGCCCTTCGTGCTGGTGGCGGCTTTTCTGATCTGGTTTGCCTATAACAGCGGCTTGAAATTTGCGGGCTTCAGTCGCAGCGAGTCCCAGGAAGAGATTGCCCTGCTACGGGAAAAAGTCGGCAAACTGGAAAAGGAAAACCAGCAGCTCAACACCCAGCTCATCGGGGCCCAACGTCAGATGCAGATGGCCCAAGGCAGCACTCAAGAAGTCGATCGACAGCTCAAAACGCTGAACGACGAAAATGCCAAACTTCAGGCCGACTTGGCCTTTTTCCAGAGCCTGACTGCTGCCAACGCCAAGGAGGGTGAATTGGCCATACACCGCCTGCGCGTGGAGCGTGACAACCTGCCGGGCGAATACCATGTACGCATGTTACTGGTACAGGGTGGGCAGCGCGCCAAGGAGTTTGTCGGTCACTACCAGGTCGTGGTAACACTGAGCCGCAACGGACAAAAAATAACCCAGCTTTTCCCTCAGGAAAGCCCATCCGCCGCGCCATTTCAGTTGAAATTCAAGTATTATCAGCGCATCGAGCAAAGCATCCAGCTTGCGCAGGATGCGCGTGTAGATAGTGTACAGGTGCGGATTTTTGAACAAGGTGAACGTGAGCCAAAACTGCGGCAGAACGTGAACGTATCCTAGGAGTAGTCATGTTTGGTAAGAAAGCGAATGTCGTAACCGCCAGCAAACCCCAAAGTCAGATTGATTCGCTGATTGGTGCAGATACCATCATTGATGGTGACATGCACTTCAGCGGTGGCATGCGGATTGATGGCCGGGTCAACGGCAATATCAATGGTGCGGTCGATAAACAAAGCACACTGGTCTTGAGCGAACAGGGACAGGTGAATGGCGAGATCAAGGTCAGCCATCTGGTGGTCAACGGCACCGTCAACGGCACCGTCACCGCCACCGAATATCTGGAACTGCAAAGCCAAGCACGCGTCAGCGGCGATGTGCACTACAAGGCCATGGAAATGCAACTGGGTGCCATTGTTGAAGGCCGCATGATTCATACTGCGCCAGACGCTGCCGAACCCGCCAAGCCGACCACAGAAGCCGCACCAAATTCCCAGAAATAATCTTTAAGGAGACTTGAACAATGAATGCAACCATGGACGATCCACTGCTGTTTACCGAAAGTGCCGCCAACAAGGTTAAAAGCCTGATTGACGAAGAAGGCAACCCCGATCTGAAGCTGCGCGTATTCGTCAGCGGCGGTGGCTGTGCCGGTTTTCAGTATGGCTTCACCTTTGATGAAATCGTCAACGATGACGACACCGTCATGAGCAAAAACGGCGTGCAACTGCTGATTGACGCCATGAGCTTCCAATATCTGGTTGGTGCGGAAATCGACTATCAGGAAGGCCTGAATGGCGCTCAGTTCGTGATCAAGAACCCCAATGCCACGACCACCTGCGGCTGCGGTTCTTCCTTCTCGGCCTGATGCCGCTGCGTCAACGACGCACAATCAGACCAAGCCCCTACGGGGGCTTTTTTGTTGCCCATCCCCCGGTAATGCGGCAAAGAAAAACCCCGCCGGGCGCAGGCCACGGCGGGGTTGGGGCTTAACGCTCCGGGAGACTTACATCATGCCGCCCATGCCACCCATGTCACCACCCATGGCGGGGGCTGCGGGCTTGTCTTCTGGCAACTCAGCCACCATGCAGGCGGTGGTCAACATCAGACCGGCAATGGAAGCTGCATTTTGCAGCGCAGTACGGGTCACCTTGGTAGGGTCAACCACGCCCATGGCCAGCATGTCGCCGTATTCGCCAATGGCGGCGTTGTAGCCGTAGCTGCCGGTACCTTCCAGCACCTTGTTCACCACCACGGAGGGCTCGTCACCGGCGTTATGCACGATGGCGCGCAACGGGGCTTCCATGGCGCGCAGCACGATGGTGATGCCTGCGTCTTGGTCATGATTGCTGCCCTTCAACGCAGTCACAGCGGCCTTGGCACGCAGCAGCGCGACGCCACCGCCGGGGACAATGCCTTCTTCCACCGCAGCGCGGGTGGCGTGCAGCGCATCTTCCACGCGCGCCTTCTTTTCCTTCATTTCGACTTCAGTGGCAGCACCCACCTTGATCACGGCCACGCCGCCAGCCAGCTTGGCTTTGCGTTCTTGCAATTTTTCGCGGTCGTAATCGCTGGTAGATTCTTCGTACTGTTTGTTGATTTGCACGATGCGACCTTGAATGGCATCCACAGAGCCCGCGCCGTCGATGATGGTGGTATTGTCCTTGCCCACTTCGATGCGCTTGGCTTGGCCCAGCATGGTCAAATCGGCCTTTTCCAGCGTCAGACCGACTTCTTCCGCGATCACGGTGCCGCCAGTCAGAATGGCGATGTCTTCCAGCATGGC
>DHYQ01000075.1:5152-17201 GCA_002414205.1 Gallionellaceae bacterium UBA5126
AGCATGGCCTTGCGGCGGTCACCGAAGCCAGGTGCCTTGACGGCCACGGTCTTCAGGATGCCACGGATGTTGTTCACCACCAGCGTGGCCAGTGCTTCGCCTTCCACGTCTTCGGCGATGATCAGCAGCGGACGCCCCGCCTTGGCCACGCCTTCCAGTACGGGCAGCAGATCACGGATGTTGGAGATCTTCTTGTCGTGCAGCAGGATGAACGGATTGTCCATCGCGGCAATTTGCTTGTCCTGATTGTTGATGAAGTACGGGGACAGATAGCCACGGTCGAATTGCATGCCTTCCACCACGTCCAGCTCATCTTCCAGACCAGAACCATCTTCAATGGTAATCACGCCTTCCTTGCCCACCTTATCCATCGCTTCGGCAATCTTTTCGCCCACAGCGGTGTCGGAGTTGGCAGAAATGGAGCCCACTTGCGCGATTTCCTTGCTGGTGGTGCAAGGCTTGGAAATCACCTTCAGCTCTGCCACGGCAGCCGCCACAGCCTTGTCAATCCCGCGCTTCAGATCCATGGGGTTCATGCCAGCGGTCACGAACTTCATGCCTTCCATCACAATGGATTGCGCCAACACGGTCGCGGTCGTGGTACCGTCACCGGCCACATCCGAAGTCTTGGAAGCCACTTCCTTGACCATTTGCGCGCCCATGTTCTCGAACTTGTCCTTCAGTTCGATTTCCTTGGCCACGGACACACCATCCTTAGTGATGGTGGGGGAACCATAGGAGCGATCCAACACCACATTACGACCTTTAGGGCCCAGGGTAACCTTCACGGCATCGGCCAGAATGTTCACGCCTGCTACCATTTTGGTGCGGGCTGCGTCATGGAATTTTACGTCTTTAGCTGCCATTGTATTTCTCCTGAATTCAATAAGTTATGCGAATTGTGACGCTATCGGATTACGCTTCAATGACGCCGATGATGTCGTCTTCGCGCATGGTCATGTATTCCACGCCGTTCATCTTGAAAGTTTGCCCGGCGTATTTGCCGAACAGCACGCGGTCACCAGCCTTGACGGCCATGGGGCGCACCTTGCCGTCGTCACCGACCTTGCCATTGCCCACGGCAATGATTTCACCTTGATCGGGCTTTTCAGTGGCGGAGTCGGTCAAAATGATGCCGGAAGCGGTTTTACGTTCTTCTTCCATGCGTTTAACGATTACGCGGTCGTGCAAGGGACGAATGTTCATGCAGTTCTCCTGAATTAACGAGGGTTGAAAATAAGGGGCGCGATTTTAGCACTCTCGCCCCGTGAGTGCCAAAATATGGGCAGGCTTGGCAATTTCAAGCACCTAGGCAAAATTTTCTGCAAAAAAAAACGGGAGGCCCAGCCTCCCGTCCGATTCACCTAGCGCTGCGCTTGCGGCGGTGGTCGCCGCCCCACCCTGACTTTGAAGCTCAAGGATTGTCCATTCCGCAGCAACTGCACGTCCACAATCTGGCCTGGCTGAATATTAGCCACCACCTCCAACATATTGCGCGGATTACTGACGGACTGATCGTTGATGCTTAGCAAAACATCCCCGCGCCGCACCCCGGCCTTATCCGCCGGGCCATCACGCATGACTTCACTGATTAACACCCCATTCCCGGAAGTCAAACCAAACGAACGCGCCAATTCCGGGGTAATTTCCTGCATCGCAGCCCCCAGCCAGCCACGTGTAACGGAACCATGCTGAATGATTTGCTCCATGGTTTTTTTCGCCGTGCTCACCGGAATCGCAAAACCAATCCCCAAAGAACCACCATTGGGCGAATAAATGGCACTATTGACCCCGATCAAGTTGCCCTGCGCATCCACCAGCGCCCCCCCCGAATTACCAGGATTGATCGCCGCATCCGTTTGAATGAAGTTCTCAAAGGTGTTCAGCCCCAAGTGATCGCGCTTCAGGGCACTGACAATGCCCATGGTGACGGTTTCGCCCACACCAAATGGATTACCAATCGCCAGCACAATATCCCCCACACGAATCTTGTCCGACTGACCGAAGGTGATGATCGGCAAGGTGCCCGGCAAATCAATTTTAATGACCGCCAAATCGGTTTCTGGATCTGAACCAACGATATGCGCCTGCGCCTTGCGACCATCCGCCAAGGCAACCTCAATTTTGTCGGCCGATTCAATCACGTGATGGTTCGTCAGAATATAGCCTGCCGAACTGACGATCACACCGGATCCAAGGCTGGAATTACTCTGATTCTCATTGTCTCCCTGATCACCAAAGAAAAAACGGAAGCGTGGATCATCCATAAAAGGATTACTGGCACGCACTTCGGTTCGGGTGAAAATATTGACCACGGCAGGCATCGCCTTCTGCGCCGCCAAATTCAGATTGCTCAGCGGTTTGTTGCTATCGACATTGCTGTCGGGCACGGTTTCGTACAGCGTGACAACGCCGCTGCTCTTGGCAACGTTCGGTAACAGCTCAGGCCGCAAGGTCTGAATAATAAACAGCAAGGCCAGTAAAATCGTGACGGCCTGAGTAAAAAATAACCAGTGTTTTCGCATGGTATGATGGATAAATCTGATAAGGAGTATCGTCATGCAACTGAAAGAACTGGCGGATTATAACGCAAGCCTACTGCAAACCGGGTTGTTCAAAGATTATTGCCCCAATGGCATTCAAGTCGAGGGACGCGGCGACGTGGCGCGCATCGCGACGGCGGTGACGGCATCGCTGGCAGTTCTGGAGGCCGCCATTCTGTGGGGCGCGGACGCGCTGCTGGTACACCATGGCTATTTTTGGCGCGGGGAGTCTGCCGAGATTGTCGGTTTGAAAAAACGCCGCCTTGCGACACTCCTACAGCATGATGTCAGCCTGCTCACCTATCACCTGCCACTGGATGCGCACCCCACGCTGGGCAATAACGCACAATTGGGGCAACGGCTTGGCCTCACCGAAACCGGCCGTTGCGGCCCACAAAACATGATTTGCTTGGGCAATGTCACCTCTTCCATCCCCTTAAAGCAATTTGCGCAACATGTGACACAAACCCTCGGCAAAACACCGCTACTACTTGGCGATGAAACACGCACCGTACAACGTGTCGCTTGGTGCAGTGGTGGTGCACAGGGTTATTTTGAGGAAGCGATTACCCAAGACGTGGATGTTTTTCTGACCGGCGAAGTGTCCGAACAATGCTTTCATCTGGCACACGAAACCGGCGTCGGATTCATCGCCGCCGGACATCACGCTACTGAACGCTGGGGCATCCAGGCACTGGGCGCGCATTTAGCCGATCATTTTGGCTTACAGCATGCTTTTTTTGATCAGGACAACCCGGTTTAGGGAAGCGCCGGAAGCCGACAGGCCACATGCCCAATGGCTTGACAGGCCAATAGCCACAAGGATAAGCTGCGTCCCGCAGTACCGATCAACTTAACAATAAAGGACGTACTATCATGGCCGACACCCAACTCTCTCCTCATTTCTGGTTGAGCGAATTCACCACTTCCCAGACGGCAATTCGCGCAGGTATCAGCAATGACCCCGCCTCCTTGGACGACCTGAATAACCTGATTGCCACCGCCAACCTGTTGGAGCGCGTGCGCAATGACGTCCTCGGCGGCAAGTCCATTCACGTCAACAGCGCCTATCGTGGCCCCGCTGTCAACAAATTGGTCGGTGGCGTTTCCACCAGCGCACACTGCACCGGTCGCGCGGTGGATTTCACCTGCGCGGGATTTGGTACACCCAAGGAAGTTTGCCAAGCCATCGTCGCAGCCAAGATCCCCTTTGACCAACTGATTTACGAAGGCACATGGGTGCATATGGGCATCGCTGAGCCCGGCAAGGCGCCCCGCGAACAAGTATTGACCGCCGTATTCAAACCCGGCCAACCGACCCGCTACGTTCCGGGTGTCGTTGATCCCGCTTGAAACTCGCTGTACCAGCCACAAAAAACCGCTGCCAAAGTGCAGCGGTTTTTTTCAGCTTGCCACCCACATTACAACAATTGGTCGCGCACCGCATCGGCGCGGGCAGGATCATCCGGCGCGGCAACGTTCCCACCAGCCGGGACATTTTCCTTATAAAAGAACTCTACCAGCGGACTGCCCTCGTCCGCATTGCCGACATCATTGATATGCACCGCCACCATATTATCTGGCATGTTGTATACCGCTTCGGGCACGCCCTTCAATACTTTGGCCATGTAGTCTATCCACATGGGCAGGGCGGCACCGCCACCTGTTTCCCGATCGCCGAGGCTACGGGGTTGATCAAAACCAATCCAGGCAATCCCCACCACTGATGGCTGAAAGCCGCAGAACCAAGCATCAACCGAATCGCTGGTTGTACCCGTTTTACCCGCCAAGTCTTGACGCCCCAATGACATTGCCCGCACGGCGGTACCATGCCGCACAACATCCTGCATCATGCTCACCATGGTAAAAGCATTGCGCACATCAATGACCTGCTCGGCATTTTTACCCGCCACAAAAGGTGTGGATTTAGCAATCACCTTGCCTTGCGCATCCTCAATGCGCTGAATAAAGTACGGGGAAACACGATAGCCTCCATTGGCAAAGACCGAATACGCCTCCAGCATTTGCCAAGACGTCACCGACCCCGCCCCCAGGGCGGTCGTTAAATACGGCGGATGCTTGTCTGCATCAAAACCAAACTTGGTAATGTAATCACGTGCGTATTGCACCGAAATTGCCTGCAAAATACGAATCGACACCATGTTTTTGGACTTCATCAACGCCTGACGCATGCGCATGGGGCCATCAAAATTGCCGTCGTAATTTTTGGGTTCCCACGGGCCATCTGCCTGACCAGACTCCAACGACAACGGCGCATCATTAATGACCGTCGCTGGCGTAAAGCCTTTTTCCAACGAGGCCGAATAGATAAACGGCTTAAAACTGGAACCGGGCTGGCGCCACCCTTGTGTGACATGGTTAAATTTGTTGCGGTTGAAATCAAAACCACCGATCAAGGCATAAATCGCCCCATCCTGTGGATTGCCGGAAACAAAAGATGCTTCAACTTGTGGCAATTGCGTAATTTGCCACTCGCTCTTGGCGTTTTTTTGCAAGCGAATAATGGAGCCAGCGGTAATGCGTTGCTGCAAAGCCGTCTTGTTGTTCAAGGCACGCAAGGCAAAACGCAAACCCTCTCCTTTGACTTCGGCAACCTCACCACCCCGGCAGTAAGCGCGTATCAATTTAGGCGAGGCCTCGGTCACGATGGCCGGGATCAGATCGCCGCTATCCGCAACATCCTGCAAAGACTCCTCCATGAACTCTTCGCCATTACCCTGTTGCAGGTTCACGAAACCTTCGGGGCCACGATAGCCGTGGCGGCGATCATATTCCTGCACCCCCTTGCGCACGGCATCATAAGCCGCCTGCTGATCTTGCTGGCGTATGGTGGTATAGACCTTGAAACCTTGCGTATACACATCCTCGTTGTACTTGCTGAACATAAAAGCACGCACCATCTCCGCCAGGTAATCCGCTTGCAGCGAAAAGGCTTGTGTGCGATTGGTTTTGGTCTCTTCGACCTGCGCGGCTTTCCATTGCTCGTCGTTAATGTATTTCAACTCATGCATGCGCCGTAACACATACATCTGCCGCAATTTGGCGCGCTTGGGATTCACTACCGGGTTATAAATGGAAGGGCCTTTCGGCAAACCCGCCAACATCGCGGCCTCTGCAATCGTCAACTGCCCCAATGTTTTGCCGTAGTAAATTTGTGCGGCAGTGGCAAAACCATAGGCGCGCTGGCCCAGATAAATCTGGTTGATATACAACTCCAGAATTTCGTCTTTGGTCAGCGTGTGCTCAATCTTGAACGCCAACAGCACTTCATTGAACTTGCGACTGAGCGTTTTTTCCTTGGTCAGAAAAAAATTACGCGCAACCTGCATGGTGATGGTACTGGCCCCCTGCTTGGCGCCGCCACTCAGATTGGAAAAGGCCGCCCGCAATACTCCTGCGTAATCGACACCACCATGCTCATAAAACCGGTCATCTTCCGCTGCAAGAATGGCTTGACGCATGATGACGGGCACATCGTTGATTTTAACCACCGCACGACGCTCTTCCCCAAATTCCCCCAACAACACGCCCTCGGCGCTATAAACGCGCAACGGAATCTTAGGATGGTAATCGGTCAAAACATCCAGCGACGGCAGGGTGGGATACGTCAGAACGACGGCCACGCACAATATCAACACCGGCAGCAAAAGAACGACAAACAGTATGCCGACAGAAAAAGTCCAGCGTCGCATCAGGATTGATTGGATATCCAAGGTAGTATCTGCTTTGGTGTAAAATTATGGTGCCGATTATATCGACTGGATACATGACAAAGAAAGCCCGACAATTCTCTTTGACACAAAATAGGGTTGTTGTTAGCATTCTACAGCCCCTACTACACCCTTCCGAGCGGTTTTATGCCTAAAATACCCAACGTCAACCTTGATACTGTGCTGGAGCTCCTGCGCATCAAGACGCCCGCCCTGATAGGCGTGGACATTACGTCCTCCGCTGTCAAGCTGGTTGAGTTGCGCGAATTACCGCAAAAGACCGGCATCGTTCTCGAAGGCTATTCCATCGCACCACTTCCCAAAGATGCCGTCAGCGATGGCAACATCAACAATCTGGATGCCGTTGCAGAAAGTCTACAACTTGCTTGGCGCAACTTGGGGTCACGAGTAAAAAATGTCAGCTTGGCCCTACCCTCTGCCGCAGTAACGTCCAAGAAAATCTTATTGCCCGCCGGCATGACGGAAGATGACCTGGAGTTTCAGGTCGAATCTGAAGCAAATCAGTACATTCCTTTCCCTCTCGAAGAAGTCAATCTCGATTTCCAAGTGATTGGCGCATCGCCTAACAATCCCGAAGAAGTGGAAGTACTCATCGCCGCCTCCCGCAAAGCCAATGTTGAAGATCGTGTTGCCACTGCACAGGTAGCCGGGTTGAATGCGATGGTGATGGATGTCGAAACTTACGCATCAGAACGCGCCTTTGAATTGGTATGCGCCCAGCTACCCAACAACGCGCACGACAAATGCGTCGCCTTGGTAGACATTGGCACCAACACCACAACCGTGAATGTGTTACGCAATGGCGAGTCACTCTACATTCGAGACCAACAAGTCGGGGGCGGGCAATTGACACGCCAGGTTGAAGCAATGTTCGGCTTGTCCGAGGAAGAAGCTGAAGCTGCCAAACGCACCAATGACCTGCCTGACAACTACGAACGCGACGTATTGGGGCCATTCCGGGAAAATATGGTGATGGAGATTTATCGCCTGTTACAGATTTTCTTTACCTCGACCCAATACAGTGAAGTTGACTATATTGTCCTCGCGGGTGGCTGCGCTGTGCTGCCGGGGCTGGATGATGCCGTCGCCAACAAGACTCAAGTTGTGACCATGGTTGCCAATCCATTTGCCCTGATGACACTTTCAGACAAAATCAAGGCCCGTCAGCTCCAAGTAGACGCGCCTGCGTTGATGGTAGCTTGCGGCTTGGCCTTGCGGAGATTTGACTGATGGTACGTATAAATTTATTGCCCCACCGCGCCGAGAAGCGTCGCATCCGCCAACTGCAATTTTTTGGCCTCATCGGCGCATCGTTCCTGCTCGGTGCTATCGTCGTATTCATTGGCGACTGGTTGATTAATGATCACATTGAATACCAAAATCGCCGCAACGATTACTTGAAGACCGAGACGGCCAAGCTGGTCAAGGAAATTGAAGAAATCGAAAAACTACGTACCGAAATCAAGGGCTTGCAAAAGCGCAAGGAAGTGGTTGACGGCTTACAGGACAGACGCCTGGATGTGGTGCATTTACTGGATCGGATGTTGCGTATCTTGCCGGAGGGTGTTTATCTGAAAAGTCTGAAACAAGAGGCAAACAATCGGATTTCCATCACCGGCATGACACAGACCAACGCCCGCGTTTCGACCCTCATGGAGAACATCAATAATTCTCCTTGGTTAGCAGATGCCAAATTGGGCCAGGTGCATACCGTCGGCACAGATACCGCCCCCACACGTGAGAGTGAGTTTAGTTTGTCCTTTAATTTGACTCAAAACAAAAATCCTGAAAAGAAAAAGGTCCAACCATGAAAATTGATCTGGAAGAGCTGAAAAATCTCAACCCGAACAATCCCGGATCTTGGCCTTGGTCTGCCAAAATTCTGGCATGTGCCGCCACGTTTATCTCCGTGGTTTTGCTCGGAGTTTTCCTGGACTGGATGGATCTTTGGGATCAATACCAAGGGATACAGGGTCAAGAGCAAGGTTTAAAAGACGAATTCATTAGCAAGAAAAAGGACGCCGTCAATCTGGTTCCGGTCAAGAAGCAATTGCAAGAAACCAAGGAAAATTTCCGGGCGTTGCTGCAACAGCTACCTGACAAAACAGAGATTCCCGCATTGCTGATCGAAATTAGCCAAGCCGGTCTGGGAGCAGGCCTCACAGTGGACATGTTTACCCCACAACCGGAAGTGCCCACCGACAACTTTATCGAGCAGCCCATCGCCCTCCGGGTAAGTGGCAATTACGACGATATTGGCAAATTTGCCAGCGACATCGCCGCACTGCCACGTATTGTCACCCTCACCCAGGTCGGTATTAGCGCAGCAAACAACAAGCTCACCATGGATGCAATCGCAAAAACTTACCGTTATTTAAGCCCAGCCGAATTGGCCGCGAAGAACAAGCCCGCCGCACCTGAAGGCGCACCGCCAGCCGCTGGACAGGAGTGAACATGAAACGACTGCTTTGGCTACTCCCCCTGCTGCTGGCAGGCTGTATGGATGATGGACTAGAGGATCTGCGCGACTTTGTGCGCACCTCCGATGCAGGCATGCGCGGCAAAGCCCCTCCAGCACCCGAACCCAAGACCTATGAGAAATTTACGTATCTCAATCTCAATGCGGAACTGCCCGATCCGTTCAGGATACGTAAGTCCAAAAAAGACAACCAGATAGATGCTCGGGTTGAAAAACACAATAAGGAACCTTTGGAAAATTTCCCACTGGAAGCCCTGAAAATGGTTGCCTATCTGGAAAACAAAAAAAATGGCGCCAACGCCATCATCCGCGCACCGGATGGACACTTGCATAAGGTCAAGGTTGGTAATTACATCGGCATGAATAATGGCCGAATTACTGAGGTCGAATCTGGCAAAATCACCATCAAGGAACCGCCGATTGAAGGTGAAGATGCCACGACTAACCACATGAATGTTCTACAGCTCGACGACAGCGGTGGCAGTGACCGCAACGACCAAGTTTACAGACAGGCACAATAATGTTTTACAGATCGACGATCTCTGGAGCCGCACAATGATGAACATCAAACATATCCTGACAACTATGTACCTGCTGGCGGCACTCATGCTCAGCGGGCAGACGTGGGCAGACGCACAAATCAACGGGATTAACGTCATCAACACCGGGAGCGGTACCTTTACCGTCAAGATTGATCTTGACCAACCGCTGACCGCGCTGCCAGCCTCGTTTACTATTAATACCCCGCCTAAAATCATCATCGACTTCCCTCACGTCACCAATGGCTTGGGCCGTTCGATGCAACAATTTGGCGAAGGTGATTTGCGTAGCGCACATATTATTCAGGTCGGCGACCGCACCCGGGCCGTGATTAATCTGTCGCAAATGCTGGCCTACGAAACCAAAGTGGATGGCAACAGCCTGCTGATTAATCTGCGCGGCAAAATCAACGCCGCAATCAACCCAAATCGTAGCGACCGCTTCGCCGAGGCACAGCCGGATCCACGCAAGCGCAACATTACCAACATTGACTTCCGTCGTGGCGCCAGTGGCGAGGCCCGTCTGCAAGTTGACTTGTCTGACGCCAACGCCGGCGTCAATGTGCGCCGCCAAGGCAGCAAGCTGATCGTCGACTTCTCCAAAACAGCCCTTGCCAACAAAAACCTGCGCCGCAAACTGGATGTGGTCGATTTTGGCACCGTAGTTGAAACCATCGACACCCAGGTATCTGGCAACAACGTGCAAATGATCATCGAACCAAAAGGTTCATGGGAGTATTCCGCCTATCAAGCGGACAAAAAGTTCATTGTTGAACTGCGCGGCGGCGCGGATCCCAATGCAGGCCGGGATAGTCGCACTGCGCGCTCCAAGTTTAACGGCGACCGCTTGTCGCTGGAGTTTCAAAATATCCCCGTCCGCGAAGCACTCAGCACCATCGCTGACTTCACCAACAACAACATGGTGATTAGTGACTCCGTCGGCGGCAACATCACCCTGCGCCTAAAGGAAGTGCCTTGGGATCAAGCGCTCTCCATCATTCTGAACGCCAAGGGACTGGATTATCGCCAAAGCGGTAATGTGATTCAGGTCGCGCCACGCGAAGAATTGGCCAGCAAGGAAAAAGCTGATTTGACCGCACGCAATGAAATTGCCCAACTGGAAGATGTGCATACCGAAGCGTTCCAAATCAAATACGCCAAGGCAATGGATATCAAAACCATGCTGATGACCCCCACCCCCGGTGGCGCCGCCATTATTTCCAAACGTGGCAGTGTGAGTGCGGACATTCGCAGCAATGTGCTGTTTATCCAGGAAACGCCGTCCAAACTGGAAGAAATCCGCACCATGATTGACAAGGTTGACATCCCGATGCGCCAAGTCATGATCGAAAGCCGCATTGTGATTGCCAGCAACAAGTTTGGTCGCACGCTGGGCACCAAAATGACCTATAACTCCAACAACACCTTTAACTTGGGTGGGGGGATTCAAGGCGCGATTGGTGGCGGCACCGTGGCCAATGGCGCACTGGCGGGCGCGGTGGTAACACAACCCAATGTCAACCTGCCTGCCGCTGGTGCCGCTGGCACCTTCTCCATGCTGCTGTTTAACAGCACCATGACCCGCATGTTGTCGCTCGAACTGTCGGCACTGGAAACTGACAACCAAGGCAAGGTGATCTCCAGCCCACGCGTGCTGACCATGGATCAAAAACAGGCGCGTATCGCTCAGGGCGTCAAGATTCCCTACATCACCCCAGGTACGGCAACCACACCGGCCACCACCAGCTTCATGGATGCCACCCTCAGCTTGACTGTCACTCCGCAAATCACCCCGGATGACCATGTGATTATTGATGTCGCCGTCACCAAGGATAGCCCGCAGGCCGTTGCTGCCGGCACACCGCCTATCGACACCAATTCGGTCACCACGCAAGCGCTGGTTGAAAATGGCGGCACGATTGTCATCGGTGGCGTTTACCAGCAAGACAACAGCACCTCGATGACCAAAGTGCCGCTGCTGGGCGACATTCCGGTGCTTGGTTATTTCTTCCGAAGTAAAACCACCGCAGACAACAAAACCGAGTTGCTGATTTTCATTACGCCAAAAATCATCAAGGATGCCATGGATCTCAACTAGTCAAATTCTGGCAAAACCATACCAGACAAGGCGCGCAGACTCGCTACAAATCGTAGTAGAATGCGCGCCTTGTCATGTCATGTGATCACTATTAACAAGGAGAAGTCGATGAAACACAATTTACTCGGCACACTGCGCAGGTTGCGCTCTGTTGCGGCACTGTTGGCACTCGGTGCCCTCACTGCCTGTGGTGGTGGTGGTGGTGGCGGCGGTGCAGCTGCTCCGAATCCATGGGTTGCCCCGGCCTCAGCCATCACCCCGGCCAGTGGCATTGCCGGCGCAGGTGTTGCGCCAGCCAGCGCCGTCGCGGCCAAGGTTGCCTTACTGTCCAGTAGCCCACAAATACCGTCGGCAGGAACTTCAACTGTAACCTTAACTGCGATTGCACAAACCGCAGCCAATCAAACGGTTGCCGGTCGCTTGGTTTCCTTCTCCGTACCCAATACTGAAACCGCGTTTCTGAATACGATCACGCCCGTAGGTGGTCTGTCGGATCCTAATGGTATTGTCACTGCCAACCTGAATCTGGGCGGCAACAAAGCCAACCGCATTATCCCGGTAACCGCAACTGTTGATGGCGTTAGCTCCCTGATCAATGTCGCGGTGGTAGGCACTACAGTCAGCATCGCCGGCAATAC
>DHYQ01000024.1:0-1807 GCA_002414205.1 Gallionellaceae bacterium UBA5126
CAACGGCGGGCAAAGTCCGGGCGGGCATCAGCCACTTCAAACGCCCAGATCATGCCGGTGTTGCGCCAATTCTTCACGGCTGGATGCTGGCGCAAGGGTTCGGCCAACTGGTTGATGCGCGCCGCCTTGCGGCGGTTTTCCGCCAGTACGTTGTCCTCGGCAAAAATGTCCAGCGTGGCCAGCGCGGCGCGGCACGCCAGCGGATTGCCGGTGTAGGAATGCGAATGCAGAAAGCCCAGCTCCACCCGCTCGGCGTAAAACGCCTGATAGATGTGATCCTGCGTCAGCACCACCGACAGCGGCAGATAGCCGCCAGTCAAGCCTTTGGAAAGACAGAGGAAATCCGGAGAAATCGCCGCCTGTTCGCACGCAAACAACGTGCCAGTACGCCCCATGCCGACGGCGATTTCATCTGCGATTAAATGCACCTGATAGCGGTCACACAGCGCCCGCGCCCGTTGCAGGTAAATGGGCGGGTACATCGCCATGCCCGCCGCGCCTTGCACCAGCGGTTCGACGATAAATGCGGCCAACCCAGCATGGTGCTGTTGCAGATGTTGCTCCAGCGCGGCGATACAGCGCAGGGCATAGTCTTCGGCACTTTCTCCCGGCGCTGCCAGACGACTGTCGGGGCTGGGCACCACTGCCTGTTGCCGCACCAGCGGGCCGTAGGCATCACGGAACAGCGGAATGTCGGTCACCGACAACGCGCCCACGGTTTCGCCGTGGTAGCCATTTTGCAAACTGAGGAATTGATGCTTGCCGGGCTGGCCGCTGTTGCGCCAGTAATGTGCGCTCATTTTCAGCGCCACTTCCACCGCCGAGGCACCGTCCGAGCTGTAGAAGCAGTGTCCCAGCCCCGCCGGGGCCAGTTGCTGCAAGCGCTCAGACAGTTCTACTACCGGCGGATGGGTAAAACCGGCCAGCATGACGTGCTCCAGCGTGTGCAGTTGCTCGCGGAGGGCAGCATTGATACGTGGATTGGCGTGGCCAAACAGATTGACCCACCAGGAACTGACCGCATCCAGCCAACGCTCGCCATGCGGGTCAAACAACCAGGCCCCACGCCCGCGTGCCACCGGCAGCGGCGGCACCGCTTCGTAATGTTGCATTTGCGAACAGGGATGCCAGACACTGGCCAAGCTGCGCGCAATCAGTCCAGGCTGCTCTCCTGCAATTTTTTTTTTGCCGTTTGGTCACCCACTTCTGTGCGCAGCGGGCCGTCAAACAAGTTCACCAGCCCGTACAGACCGACAAAATTCAGGGCATAACCCGCCTTGGAACGCACCACCGGCTTGGCGTGATAGGCGATACTCACCCCGGCTTCGGCCATCATGGTCAGGTCGTTAGCGCCATCGCCCATGGCAATGACCTGGCTGGCATGCAGCCCCAGTTCATCACGCATCTCGCGCAAAAAACGTGCCTTGGCAGCGGCATCGACAATGTCGCCCTCAACTTCACCCGTCAAACGACCATTACGCACGCCCAACACATTGGCGCGTGCAGCATCCAGGCCCAGACGCGCTTGCAGACGCTCGGTAAAAAAAGTAAAGCCGCCAGACACCAGCAAGGTCTTGATATTCAAGGCTTTCAGCCGAGCCAACATGGCTGTGGCACCGGGATTCAGGCGCAGACGGGTGTTATACACGCGCAGCAATGCGGCTTCATCCAAGCCTTTCAACAACGCCACACGGCGGCGCAAACTTTCCGCAAAATCCATTTCACCGCGCATGGCGGCTTCGGTGATTTCGGCCACTTGCGGCTTGAGCCCCTGCATGTCGGCAATTTCGTCGATGCACTCGATGTT